>CATPCN010000600.1 GCA_955652855.1 uncultured Chthoniobacterales bacterium
CCGAACGAGCGACGCTGGAAGTCACGCTCCAGGCGGCCCGCGCGCTAAGTTCAGCAGAGCTCGATCAGCAGACCTCGTACGAGGCGCGCGAATCTGTACGCAAAGCCATTCTCGAAATAATCCAAGAGCGAAATCAGCCTCGCAATCCGACGACGCCAGCAGAAGTGATTGGATATGCTCTTCGTGGCATGCTGAGCGGCGAGGATTCGTCCTTCAACAAGAAACCTTTTGTGCCACATCAGTGCCTAGTTAGTTGGATAGAGCACGTTTTCGGCCCAGCCCAGCGCGTAATCGGTGGGGCCTCAGCCACCATCAACAATCACATGGCCAAGCGAGGGGTGCCTCATGCTGCGCTAGTGACTGGACATTTTTCACACCAATTGGCTGAATTGCATCATGAAAAAGCGCGAGTGGTTCGGAATGATGAGGCCAGCTGGGACATTTCGACGCACCCCGCGCGCAGCTCCGGCCGTTCGGGTGACCTGACGAAGGTGCACGCCCCTCTCGAATGGGTTTCTGGTGAGGTATTCCATTTTTGCTTGGGAGATTATCGCGCGGTCCAAAGCGATCGAATCATTTTTCGGACAGCGCGTTGGTGGGACGAGGAACGACACAATTGGGCTGCGGATGCATGGAAGCCAGGTCTGGCTCATTGCGGACTTGCAGGTGCCGAAGCCCTGGCACAGCTCGCCGACCGGTTTAAGGGTGCGATTCTCAGCGGGCTGCAATACGTGAGGAAAGACGAAGAAGAAGCCATAATCAGTGAATTGGACGCCTTGAAGGGCAATGTGCGCCTGCATGTGGAGTTTTCGGGCGAGCCGAAAAACGCGTTGGCATTGCGGCAGCTTCTGTGCGGAAGAGTTAGTAGCCTGGGCATTGGAGAAGAACTTCAAGCGGTGCTAGATGCCCTCGGGATTCCATCCCACGGGACCGGCGGTGCCTATTCTGCTTATCTTGATGGCCTTCTTTTTGCGAAGGAGTTTCAACTGGAGCGTGTCTATGTACACCGAGCCACCGCGGATGTTGTTCTCCGAAAGCGTGTGGGATCCCGCGAAGAACTGGGGCGTGCCTTACGCGAGGAGATTTTCGGGAACCTTCACGCGAAATATGTCACGATGTGCTGGGTGTGCGGAGAGGGAATTGGACGCACCATCAATCGAGTGTCCGACTTACTTCGTAGAGAAGGTGTTCAGGATTTGATTGATTTTGCGGAGCATCTCATAGCAGGACACCCGGATTGGGACAGTATCACAAAGGAACGGGCATTTCGTGATCTCCTGACACAGGGCTACTTTGTGCCGGAAGGCTCCGACGATCTCTTTGGTGTTGCTGTCATACCAGTAAAGTGGACGTATGGTATCAGCAATCCCGTCACCACGAGTGTAGGGGATGTGAGCTCGGGCTTTTCTTTTGCGTATGGTGGGTATGTTTAGTCGAATGGACCGTGTAACAGTTGGTCTCTATCCAAGCACGTTTTGTGGCGCGCGGCAATTATGGCAGGATTGCGAATAAATATCGCAGATTCGATCGGGACCTCGACCGTCTCAGCGGAAGTGCCTCACGATGTCGAGATGCGGAGGCTGATCCCTGCTCTTCTGACGAGCATGAACCGACCGCTAATCAGGGAAGACGGACGGCTGTTCAGCTATCGCCTGTACCATAACGGCAAGGAGATCCTAGACGATCAAACGTTCGCCCAGGTCGGCGTGAACGAAAACGAGACGCTAGTACTTTCTGCTGTTGCGACCGAGGACGTGAGCGCTGCTTGGGCGTTGAAAGTCACTCCATTCCGCGAGTCTTTCGAAATCCCGATACGGCCTCCCCAGGATTCGGCCGATTTCCTAGCGCGCATCGACGCAAAGCTTACGTTCGATGAACGTGCCCGCCGGGGAGGTGGTCCCCCAACGCCACCGGTCAAGCCTTCCCCACAGGGTCCGGACGGGAATCGCGCTTGGGTTTGCCTTTGGGACTTGGTTCAGGTCTGCATACGCCCCCAGGTGGGACTCCCGGTGGATGCAGAAATGAAGGACCTAGTCCCTGCGATCGCGGCTGCTGAAGGATTACCCGTGGTTGTCGACGGAATTGATCTCCCTTACGAATTGCGCCTAAAATCCGGCCGACGCCTACGCATGAGCGAAACATTGAAAACTGCTGATGTCAATCATGGAGACACCTTGTTCTTTATGCTTGGAGAGAGTGGTGAGGACCTACACGTTGCCGGCTGGCAGTGCGCCTGCGGTCAAGTAGGAAAACCAGACTGGCGTTACTGTCTTCGGTGCGGCGGCGCGAACCAACATTGGCGTAACAGGTGCAGGAATGGCCATTCGCTGCCAACCGGAGCTCTGTTCTGTCCATACTGCGGTCTCGGCATTGATGACACCGTAAGTTCGAATTGATAAGGAGGTTTTGAATATGGCCGGCGTAAGAGTAGTACTAAGTGATCCGACCGGAACGAACAACCACACGGCGGAGCTTCCGCACGACGTCGACATGCAGAGGATGATTCCTGCTCTTCTGACTAAATTGAATCTACCCCTGATTAGTCAGGATGGTCATCCAGTTAGCTATCGGCTCTATCATAATGGCCAAGAGATCCTAGAAGACCAAACTCTGGCCCAAGCAGGCGTGCAGGACAATGCAACGCTGACTCTCTCGCAGGAAGCCACAGCGGGAGGTGTCAAATGAGCAGCGCTACGCCTGAATTCGAGATTGGCGTTTGGCCTTTGGATCCGCCTGTAAGACTCCCTCCGGATACCGGCGCACCCGAAGTCTCTTTGTCCAGTGAGACTCTGGCCGCGATTCAAGAGTGCGCCGAAGCCACTCCAAGCTACGAGGTGGGTGGAGTTCTCCTAGGCGATGTGGCCGTTCAAGAGGCGACATTCCGTCTCGACATAATCGGACACATTCCTGCGGAAGCTGTGGAGTCTGGCCCGGCCCATCTCACTTTCACCCATGAAACGTGGCGACGGCTGCGCGTCCGCCGATTCCTGGAATACCCGCACCTGCTGGTCTTGGGATGGTATCACACGCATCCGGGACTGGGAGTGTTCCTCTCAACAATGGATCGGGGCCTTCATCGGCAAGTGTTCGGGACGAAGCCGTGGTCGGTAGCCTTAGTGCTGGATTCAAAAAAAGGAGACTGGGCCTTCTTCTGGCCCTGCGACGAGCGAGTCTACGATTGCCCGGTGGTAGATTACCCTCTGAACTGAAGGCAGCAGAATGCGTGGAGGAGGCCTATGGATTATCTCACCATGAAGATCGGAACTCCGAGTCGTCCGCTAGTATACGAGAAGAACTTTAGCGTCACCGATGTTTTCGGTGAGTTCGTCAGGACCGTAGTCTCGAAGCTTGTGTCTCTCGGATTCCTCAAAGATGGCGCCCACTATTGGGCAACGGTCAAGCCCGGTCACGTCGAAATGGTTGGTGTCAACGAGGCGGCACTGAATCCCGGAGAGGTCGCCGCTGAGAAGCGCAAGGATGGCTGGCTGACTTTGGACCTGGAGGATATTGGGCCTTCGGACCTGCCAATCCGACATTTCAAGCTGAGTCTCTTCACGATGCCGCCAGATGCAAAACAGTACTGTCGAGAGTTCCCAATATCTGAGGTAGAGCCCTTCATTGGTCGAGTGAAGACAACATTACAGAAAATGGGCCTCACGCATGCCGACGAAAGCGTGCGTGCCGACCTTTTCACAAGTAGGAGCGACGCGCAGGGCTTTGATCGGGAGATCATTCATGAGTTAC
>CATPCN010000601.1 GCA_955652855.1 uncultured Chthoniobacterales bacterium
AATTTTCCACCGCGCCGTTTGCGCGCGAAGTCTCGCCCGGGGGCTGAACGAAACGCCGTTTGCGACGATTTGCCGGCAGCGGCGAGAGAGTCATCGTCACGTTGCGTCCCGCAATCTTCGGTTCCATTTCGACTTGTGACATGCCGGAAAGATCGTCGCGCACCTTTTCCATGAGTTGCATTCCGAATTCCTGATGCGCCATTTCACGGCCGCGAAATTGAAGCTGCACACGGACTTTGTTCCCATTGTCGAGGAACTCTTCGCCATGGCGAATTTTCGTCAGGTAATCGTGTTCGTCGATGTTCACGCGGAATTTGATTTCCTTGAGCTTGGTGCCAGACGGCCTTTTGTCCTTCTCCTGTTTCGAGATGTCGTAACGGAATTTTCCGATGGCAACGATCTTGCAGACCGGTGGATTGGCCGTCGGCGCAACTTCGACAAGATCGAGATTAAGACTCTGAGCTTTGCGCAGAGCGTCGGACAATTTCATGACGCCCAGCTGCTCGCCGGTCGAACTCATAATGACCCGGACTTCGCGGGCGCGAATCCGACCGTTTACACGAATTTGTAGTTGCAGATTAAGTCAAGCTCCAGGCCAGCGAAACGGGAAGTGCGCCGTCTCGCCGTATTTTCTTTTCCATCGCAATCTCAAACACTCCTGCAACGCCAAAGTTGCGACGGCCATGGCGCGGGCCCGAGATTTTCGCGGGCCGAGGTGAAGTTGTAAGCAACATTTCGTGACTGGCAAGATGAATCTCGATCATTTCACGCGATCTGCAATTCTAGACAGCAGGTGGCGCGCCGAAATGGGCGGCGTGCGATTCATACTGCGCGATGTCATCGAGCATCGTGTCCAGCGCCGCAACGACCGGCGGCAACGTGGCGATGCCTGACAAGACAGCACGATCGCCAATCTCACTCTCGATCAAAAAAGTCGGTCGCTGCGTGACCTGCAAGGCGTGAAATTCCGCCGTGCTCGCTCGCGCCCGGGCTTCCACCTCCGGAGATTTGGCGCGCTCGAGCAGTTGTTTCGTATCAAGCCCAGCGGCTTTGGCACCGATCTCCGCCGCCACCTCCCATTGACCGACGCGCTCGCCGTCATGCAAAGCGGCGTAAGCGAGGGCGAGCCGCACGCGATCGTCGATCACGCCAAAATCTTTCGCCGCTTCGGCCACGAAATTTGGCGCGACATATTCTGTGAAAGCCGGTTCGTACCAGTTAGTGCTAAGCATGAAACGCGATTGCATCATCCGTCCGCTGCGCCGGTAAAACCATTCCATTTGCTCGCGCGATCCAGGCAGACCGGAAGCGTCCATCAGCGCAATCTTCCAAGCGAAATCCACTCGGCCAGCGTAACGCTTCTTAAGTTCGGCCCACGTCGGCTCCGTCCAAAAACACCAGGAAGAAGTAACGTCGATGTAATAGGTGAAGTTTATGCGCATTTGTTTTGGTCGACGGTAATAGGTTGAACGCCGAACGTCGAACATTCAACGTCGGTTTCGATGCGCGATTGCAGCGATGATCGATCTTAACCATATCTTGCTTTTTATCGCGTTCGTTTCGCCGCTGATCCTGCTCGCGCGCACGCGCCAGCGGGGCGAAACAAATCGCGCCTGGCGTCTCGCCTCCCTTGCGGTGCTAATCGTTACGGCCGTTTCTTTTCTGTTTTTTCCGCGAAACGCCGGCTTCATCGGCGGTGGCGCCTGGCTTTTCTTTTTGTTAATTCCAGCGATTGGAATGCGAAAAGGGGCGGAGCTTGCCATGCGTCGAAAGTTTGCCGCGGCTCGACGACTAACTGCGCTGCTGCGCGTATTTCATCCGGCAGCCGGTTTGACGGAACAGAGCGAATTGCTGCGCGCGCTTGAGCTGGCGCAGAATAGCCAGATCGAATCTGCGCTGGCTTGCCTGGCGCCGCTCGCGCACGACGATTCCACAATCGGTCGGCAGGCGATCGCACAAGGCTTCGCGATTCGCGGCGATTGGAATGGATTACTCGCGTGGCACGAAGGCACGCTGCAACGCGATCTGGTTTTGCTCCCGCTTTATTTGCGCGCGCTTGGCGAGACGGGAGCGTACGACGATCTGATTTTGCAATTTGCGGCGCGCAGCCGCACTCTGCTCGCTGCGCCTCAGTATCGCTCTGTTTTTCGATTGAGCTTGCTGACGGTGTTCGCTTTCGGCGGACGAACGGCGGCCGTCGTTAGGCTCTTGGAAAGAGGATTGCGCGAGTTTTCCATCGACATAAAAAACTTTTGGATCGGAACAAGCGAGCTTGCCGTCGGGGAGATCGCGGCAGGAACCGCGCGTCTGGAAAAGCTTCGCAACGATACGACCGATGCAATGATTCGCGCCGCGGTGACGCGACGGCTGGAACATCGCACCTCACCCGCGGTTCTTTCATCGAGCAGCGAATTGATCCTGCGCCGTTTCGAACACGAAAAACTGCACGAACCGTCGATCTTTCTCGCGGAAAAGACTCGCGCCACGCCTGTCGTTGTCACGCTCGTCATCTTGAACGTGGCGATGTTCACGCTCGAGTATGCACTCGGAGGCACGACCGACCCGGTTGTTCTCCATCGCCTTGGCGCGCTCGAGCCGGCGATCGTCATTCACTTTGGCGAATACTGGCGACTCGTGACGGCTTTATTTTTGCACTTCGGATGGATGCACATTCTTTTCAATCTTTACGCGCTCTATGTTCTCGGTCCGTCGCTTGAAAGATCGATCGGCGCATTGCGCTTCGCGACTTGTTACCTCATCTCAGGAATTGGATCGAGCACCGGCGTCGTCATCCTGCGCGCGTTCGGTTGGATCGCGGCCGACCAATTAGTAGGCGCGTCCGGATCGATTATGGGCATTGTTGGTGCCTGGGCTGGATTGCTGCTTCGCCATCGGCATGCACCTCTCGCCGGGCGCCGTCTGCAAAACATCTTGCTCATCGTGGCCATGCAAACCGCGTTTGATCTCACTACGCCGCAAGTGAGCATGGCCGCGCACTTGAGCGGCTTGATTACCGGGCTGATCGTCAGCTTTGCATTGGCGCCACGTGTAGACATCGCGTCGTCGCTCAAGAAAATGCCCCGCTGAGAACAGTTGCTGCTCTCTAATTTGTCGCCAAATTCCTAGCTTCTCCCGGCATGCCAAATTACCAGACTTACAACGTAATCCCAACGTTACCCGCCGCGCTCGAGCCGCTGCGCGAGATTGTCTTCAATCTTTGGTGGACTTGGGAACCGGCGGCGCGCCGGCTTTTCCGTCATCTCGATCCTGAGCTTTGGAACCGGACGAATCACAACCCGGTGCGCATGCTGCAACTCTCCCGCCAGTCGCGATTGGAAGAAGTTTCGCAGGACAAAAATTTCCTGCGCGAGCTAAGCGAAGTGCACCAGACTTTCCGCAATTATCTTGCGCGCCCCGACACTTACGGAAAGACCGGAGCCGGCAGCGCGATTAAAAAACCGGTCGCGTATTTTTC
>CATPCN010000602.1 GCA_955652855.1 uncultured Chthoniobacterales bacterium
GGGTTGGGGTCGGCGTCGGCGTCGGCGTCGGCGACGGTGGTGAATCTACCGTTGGTGACAATGGCGTTAGCAGAGGCTTGGGTTCGGGCTTTGTGGGCAGTGGTGCCGAAGACGAACCAAGCGATGCAGCTTGGGCAGGATTTGCGATCCAGCCGGAACTCCCGGCAAGAATCAGACCGCCCCCCGCGTTCCTTAGGAATTGTCGTCGTGATGCCTTCATACTTTTCTGTCATTCCTGATTATCCAGCGCATCGCTAGCTGCCCCGACCGAGTTGACATTTGAATACGTTGCTCCGCAGAACCTGAATCGCGCCCTTATGATCTGGCGGTTGACCAGGATGTCGCCGAAGGAACTAAGCTGCCGCCAACAGAGATGCTCTTAGCATAATAAATGCCAACGTCATACTTGGTCAATAAAAAATCACAAGTGTCTTCAGTTGCTTGCGAAATTGATCTCAGACCACACAAGAAATATGTGTCACTAGGAGTAGTGCTCGACGTTCTGGGACACATTCCGGCGTTGTTCCGCCAAGCCCATCGTCTAATCAAGCGACACATTCGTGCACAACAACTTGTGGCAAACAGTTGCCAGGGAATTTCGAGGGATTTGGACTTTCCGACACGAGGGGACAGGGATCATCGAAAATGTGATGAGCCGCCCGTCAGTCGTACCGTGCGGCGCGGGGCAAGTCCGCCGCGTTGTGTGCCGTCCGCTATGTTCTGCGCAACTCAGCCCGGCAATCGGAGATCTATCGAATCAAGCACACAGTTGCTCGATCTAATAAGTAGATGGCTATCCGTCATCTGCCCGAAGAGGTATAACCGAATCTGGTGTACGACGATGAGTTGAGGAAGGCGGCGTGACCTGCTGAAATGCGATTGTCGAAGTCGTTTTCAGCAACCTACAAAGGGAGTCACGCCACCATGAAGAAGGATACGGTAGTTGAACTTCGCCGGCCAGCGCAGGAACAGGATCTCTTGAGCGCGATGCTTCGCGATGGTGCGCAACGCCTGGTTGCCCAGGCCGTGCAGGCCGAGTTCGATGATTTTCTCGCTCGCGTTTCCGGCGAGCGCCTTGAGGACGGACGCGCGGCGGTGGTTCGCAACGGTTTCCAGCCCGAGCGCGAGATCCTCACCGGACTGGGTTCGGTGAGCGTGCGCATTCCGAAGGCGCGCTCCAGAGCCGAGGCGCCGGCGGTGTTTCACTCGCGTCTGGTGCCGCCGTACGTGCGCCGCGCCAAGAGCGTGGATGCGGTGCTGCCGTGGTTGTACTTGCACGGCGTGTCCACCGGCAACATGCAGGAAGCCCTCGCCGCGCTGGTGGGTTCCGCGGCGGCCGGGCTGTCGGCCTCGGTGGTGGCACGGCTCAAGGGTGTCTGGATGGAAGAGTATCGACTCTGGCGCCGCGCGAAGCTTGGCAAGGACCGCTGGGTGTATCTGTGGGTCGACGGAATCTACTCGGGGCTGCGCGCCGAAGACGAGCGCCTGTGCGCGCTGGCGGTCATCGGGGTGAACGAGCGCGGCCAGAAGAAACTGCTCGCGATCGAGGATGGAGTGCGCGAATCGAAACAGAGCTGGCGTGAGGTGCTGCTCGCGCTCAAGGGCCGGGGCCTCACCATCCCGCCGCGCCTGGCAGTGGGCGACGGCGCGCTCGGATTCTGGGCGGCGCTCCGGGAGATCTACCCCGAGACGCGGCAGCAACGCTGTTGGGTGCACAAGACGGCGAACGTGCTCAACTATCTTCCGAGATCCTTGCAGCCGAAGGCGAAAGCGGCGCTGCACGAGATCTGGATGGCGGAGACGAAGGCCCAGGCCCTCGTTGCTTTCGAACAGTTCGTCGCCGCCTTCGAGGCCAAGTATCCCAAGGCGGTCGAGTGCTTGGTGAAGGATCGCGAGGCGCTGCTCGCCTTCTACGACTTTCCGGCCGAGCACTGGATTCACATCCGCACGAGCAACGCGATCGAGTCCACGTTCGCTACCATCAGGCATCGCACCGAGCGCACCAAGGGATGTCTCACGCGCGACGGAATGCTCTCGATGATTTTCAAGCTGGGCATGAGCGCCGAAAAGAATTGGCGCCGGCTCCGGGGTTTCAAATGGCTCGCCAAGGTGATAAGCGGAGTGACGTTCCGTGACGGGATTGAAGTGCAGCAACGTGTACGGAAAGCCGACAATCAAACGCAACGCAGGGTCGCCGCTTGATCAACCCGCGTACACCAGACTTGACAATACCTCCTGCCCGAAGGCGAACGCATTAGTGGGAACGCCGCGTGCCAAAGCTCCGATCGAATAAGCAATGCACCGGGGTCCAGTACAATTAAAATGACTCAATGAGCTTAACTCTGGGCAGCGTTGAAACCGAGAATGGAGCGAGGGAAAGTTGCGGACAAATAGGACGGCAATCCGCGCGAACGACCCTTCGATGTTGTGATCTCGGCTGCTGCCATTCATCGAGCTATCCGATCGCCATGGAGTTCAGATGGGAGTGTTCAAGGAGTCAATCAAATCCGCGTTACGTCGATACGACTATGAACTATGTCGACTTTACGAAGACGAAAAGCGCGACGTCCCACAGTACCGATCATTCACTTATCGGGAGGTGCAGTGCTACCGGGCAATGAGCTGGATGGGGCAGCTCTCGGTCGAAGAGGCACGCTTTCTAGGCGCACTAGTACGTGAGAGCGACGCTGCGCGCCCAATCATCGAAATCGGAACGCTTTTCGGCTTCTCAACCATGGCGATAATACTTTTCAAGGCAAAGGAGCAGCCCCTCATTACCGTAGACAATTACTCATGGAATCCGCTTGGCTTGAGCTCAGACGCCCATTTTAAGATCACGCGCGATCGGCTAGCCGAAGGGATCGCGCACTACAACGTTACTGTTGTTCGACAATCGAAGGACGAGTTCTATCGTACCTACAACGGCGCTCCACCGAGCGTCTTCTTTTGCGACGCCGATCACACGTACGAGGCCACGAAGGCCGATTTGCTGTGGGCGCGTTCAATAGGGGCGAGCGTGATTTGCGGAGACGACTATGTGCCGGGCAAACACCCGGGTGTTATGCGGGCTGTCGATGAAATGGGTGGCCCCCGACAACTCGTCGATGGGTTTTTCTTGCTTTGACGAGACAAAGATCTTCGGGCCCTCATCGGCGCCTCGTTCGCCATCGAGACGCGGACCCGTGCCGCCAAGGGCACCCTGGGTCCATGCGTGATGATCCAGCAATTTGACGTGATTTACATCCCGCTCGGCACTGCGACGCTGGGTGGGGCCGAGCGATCTCTACTGGAGCTGGCCGGGGAAATGCGCCGACTCGATCGACGGTGTGTGGTGCTGTGCGAGCGCGCCCTGGAAGGGACTGATTTCCCGGGATTGGTCGCCGAACAGGGCGTCGCCCTGCACTGGGTTGATTGGGGACCAGAACGCAGCTTGATATACAACCTTCGCGCTGCGCTTGCGACTTGGCGGCGGTTTTCCGCGCCTCTGATTCACTTCAACATGTCTTGGCGACGTGGCATGTGGGTCATTGTCGTCGCCGCGCGGCTCGTCACTAGGGCGCGTGTCGTGGCAACAATGCGCGCAATGCCCGACCCGGCTTCAACGGTGCCACGAAAAAAGTACTTCGGCATAATCAAGGGCGTGCAACTGTGGCACTTGCCAGACATCTTTGTCGGACGGCTCTGGGCTCGGCTTGCGCACGTCACCGTCTCGGTAAATCGTGACGACTATCCTCGTCGCTTGGCCGTCGATTATGGCTATTCGCCCGACCGAATGCGCGTCATTTATAACGGGGTTCGCATACGGCCGCCGACCTCTGCTGTTCGCCATCCGCACCCCGAAGTGCGGGTTTGCTATGTCGGTCGAATGACCGAGGAAAAGGGTATCCAATATTTATTGCGCGCCATGCACCAGCTGCCGGAGCGTTACCGGCTGACGCTGTTGGGCGAGGGGCCGTACCTGTCCTACTGCGAATCGCTGGCCTCCGACCTGGGCTTGAGTTCCCGGGCCAAATTCGCAGGCTTCGTGCGTGACCCGCAGCAGGATCTGCAGATGGCCGATGTGGTCGTTGTTCCCTCTGTTTGGGAAGAGGCCTTTGGCCGCGTGGTGATCGAGGCAATGGGGCTGGGGGTACCGGTCATTGCTACCCGTGTGGGCGGCATGGCAGAGATTTTCGCCGACGGAATCGAAGGTATCTACGTCAGGCCGCGCGACGTCGCCGGTCTGGTAGCGGCGCTGAAACGCCTAGGCGACGACCCCGCGTTGCGCGAGCGAATCGGGGCGGCCGCGCGCCTTCGCGTACTGGACCAATTCACCGTTGAACGGGCAGCGCGCCAGTACGCCGAGCTCTACGATGAACTACTCGGTCATTCGATCCCTGGAGGAGATGCCGGAGCCACAACGTGAGCCGCAGTCAGGTGGTCAGCGTTCGCGCGTTCGCGCGCAATCTTGCTGCCAACTGGGTCGGCATGGGTGCGGAGATCGCGGTCGGATTCTTCCTCACGCCCTACATCGTCGGTGGATTGGGACTCGTTACATACGGATTGTGGAGCCTGCTGAACAGTCTTGTTGGTTATCTAGGGCTCGTTGATCTCGGCATACGCGGTAGCGTAGGCCGATACGTGAATTTCTATCTAGCACGCAACGACGCCACTCGGTTGAATGAAGTGATCGGAACCTCGCTTGTTTTCTTGAGCGTGGCGGCGTTGATGGCACTAGGTTTGTCGTGGCCCATTGCTGCCAACTTCGATCGGCTGTTTGACAAAACCCCCCCCGAGCTTTTGCCGGTATTGCCGATTGCCCTGCCGCTGCTTGCGCTAAACCTGTGGGCGGCTTTTCTCGGATCAGTATTCAGGACCATAATCGAGGCCAAGGACCGGTTCGATCTCAACAACATCGTAAACGTTGTGGTGTTGATATTTCGAACGGTAGGCACCGTTTGGGTGCTGCGCTCTGGCGGCGGGTTAATCGGTCTCGCGGTAGTTACACTGGCGGCAAGCTTTATTGGCAATTTGATGTCTTGGCGTATCGCGCATCGCGTCTGTCGCGAATTCTCGGCGGCGCGACCCACGATCAGTCGCGATCGCTTTTTCGAGATGTGGCGATTTGGGACCGCTTCCTTTGTTGCGCGAAGCGCTAGCCAATTGATCTACCAGTCCGATCAGATCATGGTCATGTTCTTCTTTGGACCCGCCGCGGTCGGCGCGTATTCGATCGCCACCATGCTCATCCAAACCTCCCGTCGATTGATCGAACAGATAGGGGGATCACTCTATCCGTCGATCATGAAATCGGGGAGTATCCGCGACCTCGATGCTCTGCGCCGCATATTCGTCTGGTACGCTCGGCTAGCATTTTTCGTTGGAATCCTAGTCTACTGCGGCTATATTGTTTTCGGCCGCGAATTCCTCACACTGTGGATCGGGCAGGGCGTCGATGCGGCCTGGGCGGTGCTGGCAATTCTTTCCATCGGCGAGTTGCTGTCACTGTTTGGGAACGTTGGTCTGTCTGTGAAATTCAGCCTTGGTGCAGTTCGAGCCCCACTATTACTTTCCGTTGGCGAGGCGGTAACCAATATTGTGCTCGCGATTATCCTCGTTATGATGACGCCGACCGGCTTGCTAGGCATTGCGTTGGGCGGCTGCATTTCCATTGCGATCTTTCGCGGCGGCATCCTTGCCGAGGTTACTATCCGCCATATTGATCTGTCCGGCACCAGTTATTGGCGCGATATTGGTATGCGCGCGGTGGTTGCGACAGCGACGACCATGCTACTGCTGCACGCCATCGCAGCAGTGGACGCCCAACAATCCTGGCTTGCATTCCTTTCAAAAATAGCGGTCGGCTCCGCGTTGTATCTCGGAAGTTGCGGACTAATCATGTTCAAAAAAGAGCACGTCAAAGGCGTTGTCGCGCGAATAAAGCGAATGCGCGTTGTATCGTCGAGATAGCCTGCAGGCATCAATCGATTGAAGCATCTGCCACGATCGATCTGAACGGGGGAAAGAAATGGTGGTCGAATTCATCAAATCGCGACTGAACGATTACTTCAACAACAACGTGCTCCCGGACGTTCGGGGCCAGCTTTCCGATCTAATGTATCAACAGTTGTTCGATTTGCAATGCCGGAATGCGGGTATCAGAAATGAATTCTATCCCGTAGGCGCGGCTGCAAGCCACAGTCTCATGTATTTGCTAACAAGGATGCTGGGCGAGTTTCAATTCGAAGCTATCGTCGAGCTTGGGTCTGGACAGACTACGCAACTCATTGAACGGATGAAGCGGGGTGCGCGCCATGTCTGCTACGAGCACGACCCTATCTGGCATGGCATGATGCGTGATGCGTTTAACCAGATCGATTCTCGCCTTCGTCCTTTGCAGCGACGAGAGACGCATGGCGTCGGCTACGACGGTTATTCCGATCCAGAGCTGGGACCATTCGATTTTTTGTTGGTCGATGGGCCACCCGGCGTCGACAGCTACTCCCGTTTTAGCTGCGTCGAGTGGATTGACGCAAATTCATATGAGGAATTCGTCATCATTATCGACGATGCCGAGCGCTCGGGTGAGCAAGATACGATACGTTTTATCTCCGAACTTCTGAATAAGCGTGGCCTTCACGTCAAGGTCAATACCTTGGTCGGCCGGACAACGCAAGCTGTGTTCACAACACCACGCTTTCGCGCCGTGTCTTATTATTACTGATTTCAATTTTCGCTTCGTTCGCGAGGCGTCATCTGGTCCTTCTGAACGTCATCAGCGGATAAGTTGGGTTTCGAGCACATTTCAACGTCCCGCTCGGGTTTTGACATGGCTTCGACTGCGTCATGTGTCGCAAATGCCAGGACTTCAGGGTTGGTACCATGCGGCCAAGTTATTGGTGATTCGCCGTGGCGCCGAACAATCGCATTTGGCAAACCCGAGTTAGTAAGCCAGAAGCCATGATGGTGCACAATGTAATGAGCGCACCCGGTCCTCCTGCGGAGTGTGAATCTTAGCGATGACACTGACTGTCGCTGTTGATGCGCGAAGTGCAATCTCTCCAGAGCCGCGTGGCGAAGGCAAGAGCCTACTACGCCTATATCGAGAGATCGCGGCCATCCGCCCGAACTGGAGGTTCGTTTTCTTCGGTGTGTCGGGACGTGGCGTGTCTGGCGAAGTCCTCGCCCAAATCCCTCGCGCAAGCGTGTACCTGTTCGATCTCCCCGGATTCCGCTTCAACACTTGGGAAAACATCGGACTTCCTCTTCGTGCGTGGCGCGCCGGCGCGCAGGTGCTGCACTGCGCCGGCAGCAGCTGTCCTCGATATTCGCCAATACCGGTGGTGATGACCGTCCATGATGTAATCCCTCTCGTTATCGATGACGGCCTGCCAGCCGCGGAGATCGCCAAATTCAGTCGCCAAATCCAATTTGGCCTTCGTAGCGCAAAGGGCGTAATTGCGGTCTCGCACAACACGTCGCGAGATCTCGCGCGGCTGTTTCCGTGGGCGGAGGGCCGCATTAGGGTCATCCATTGGGGTGGCGATGTGCTCCCAGAGGACCAATCGACGCATAGCGAGCGCTACGTTCTGGCTTTTGGCGGTGGGGCGCGGCGTAAAAACACCACGAACCTGCTCAAGGCTTTCTGGATCGCATCTCAGGCTGTGGGCGATGTGCGGCTTAAGATTGTCGGTATTAACACGCCCGCCCTGCGACAAACATTGCTGGCGACGATCGACGCGCGTGGGCTGGGGTCGGCCATCGACCTCTTGAGCTTCGTAAACGAGGCGCAACTCGACGCTCTCTATCGGAACGCCTATTGCCTTCTCTATCCGTCGCTTTATGAGGGATTTGGCGTTCCCTTGCTCGAAGCAATGGGGCGTGGCGTACCGGTGATAGCCTCGGCCTCGTCATCGATTCCCGAGGTGGTGGGTGATGCCGCGCTTATGACGAATCCGACCGACCCCGAAGAAACGGCCAGCGCGCTCATCCGCCTGCTTTCGGACGGTTCACTTTGGGCTACATTGAAGAAGCGCTCGCGCGAACAGTGCGGGCAATTTTCTTGGCGGGTCGCGGCGGAGAGCACAGCCAGAGTGTTGGAAATGGCGACGTGCGGCGCGAACGAATTCAAGTAACGGCGTGCACGGCGACACACGTCAAAAGGAGTAGTTGATGACCATTGTCCTCAAGCTGCTTAGCTGGATTACTCGGAACGTGGAGAAATTCCCCGGCCGATGGCGAGTAGTTGAATGGCTGCGGGGGCATGAGCATGAACTGTATCAACTTCCGCCTGCGCGGTTATCTATTGGATCGGGTGCTGTACTCGAAGTGGAAGCACGCAACAATCGAGATGTGTTCATCGAGGGGCTAAGCCGGAACAGTCCGCCCTAGTCTGGATGCGACGCCTACTTCGGCCCGGCGATGTAGTGCTGGATATCGGGGCCAACATGGGTTACATGTCCATAATGGCATCTCGTTTCGTTGGCGCTAGCGGCCATGTTCATGCATTCGAGCCTTCGCCGGAGATCCCTCGCCAACCTGCGGCGCAATGTTGAGTTCAACGATTGCCGCAACGTGACTATCCGACCCGTTGGAGTGTAACCGTATTCGCCGTCACTATCGTTCACAGCGCCATCTGGGAAGATGTCGTCGACAGCGCGATAGGCGCGATAGTCGTCGGTCGAAAGCACGAAAGCAGGCTCGCTCGACGCGAACGGCCGACGATGAAATCGTTAAGCGTCTTGCTGTCGATCTTTTCGATCACTCACGCAACCACGTTGACCTTGCGCGCTCTTGTCAAGTATCACGTAGTCGCCCAAGTTAGGACTGCGTCCCGTGGTTAGGGAGTGGGAGAGCCGACATTCTTTCGCGACAGAGATTGCGCGCCGGTTGCCAATAACTCGCCTAGCGTTGTGGGTCGATTGTTTCCACCAATGAATAGCGCATATGTGTGATGTCCGTGAATGCGATATATCTCATCGCGCATTAGCAACGTATGGGCACGTCGAAGGTTTTGGTGCGGGATACCTGGATAAAGGTGGTGCACCAAATGAAAGCCGTCACCATGAGGGTGCATTACATGCTCTTGAAACCATCCAAGCTTGTTACGCGTTGTTCCAAATTCCGTGGTAAAGCCGAGCCCCATGTGCTCAGAAACTTCGGAAAGATAGCGGAGCGGAAGGTATATAAGCCCATACGGAACGACCCAGTAAAGCAGAATCAGATGTAACCAGCCCAACGCGTACATGATCGGCGTGGCTATACCAAGTATGACCAGTCTACGAGGTGCCGATATGTAGTCGCCATGGACCCGCCACCATGTTTTTCGAAGGAAGGCGATGACGAGCGTTTTGAGCGACTGGAACGCATTGATGTCTGGGAGGCGCCCGAGGCCTAGCTGCTCATAGCCATAGAACTCCATATCGCGCCCTGGTTCGGCGAAATGCCCATGATGGTCACCAACATGCGAAACGCGTTGCATCGCGGGATCAAAGCCTGGTGCAATCCACATCCCGCACAGCCATTTGCCAATCCGATCGTTGGTCTTACGATCAGCGCTCAAGTGATAATGCATGCCCTCATGCGTAAGATTTTCAAGACCCTTCTGTCGCGAGCCGATGACGATTACGGCAAGGACATACAAGGCTACTGTTCCAGGACCGACACCGAACTGTATAAATGCTTGCCAAGACCCAATTCCTGCGGTCGCGATCAACGTCCAGTCGAGCGCGAGGGCACGGAATGTCGCCCAGGTGCTCAGGCGCTGCAACGCACGGATTTCGTTAGGGGGCACCGGGGTCTTGGGAATGTAACCACGGCGTGCGACGCCGTAAGTGTCGGGAGAAGGCGGCTTCTCAATTGGAGTCGGCGTCATTCCTTTGCTAGTCCATTCAAGCGACCATCGTGCCCATTCGTCGTTTCTTGGCGCGGCTGACCGCGGTTTCGAAGATTTTATCGAATTCGGCAGCTTTCGCCGACCAATCATAATAACTCAGGACAGTCGTTCGCCCAACTTTACCCAATCGACGCGAGAGTTCCCTATCTTGGAGAACGCGGACTACCGCCGCGGCGAACGAAGCCGCGTCATTAGAAATCAAGATGTTTTCTCCATGAACGGCCATTAATCCGCCGATCGCAAGCGGCGTGGCCACGATCGGCAAACCCATCGCCCAGGCCTGGAGTACTTTATTCTTGATTCCGGCCCCAGAAAGCATGGGGCAGACGAATACGGCAGCTTGGCTCAGGTAGGGGCGAATGTCATCCACGAATCCGGTTACCCGAACTTGAGGCGCCTCCAGGCCGCGAACGCGTTCGGTTGGATCTTTGCCTACGATGTCCAATTTGACTGAGGGAATTTGGGTCCAAATGCGTGGCAGGATGGCATTGCAGAGATATTCCGCCGCTTCAACGTTCGGTTCAAAGCGCATATTTCCCTCAAAGACGAGGCGAAAGGCGGACTGCGGTGACTCCGTCGGTACGAAATAATCTATATCGACCCCGTTGTGCACAACGCTTGTTGGAATCCTAGGGCAAACGCGGCGAAATACCGCGGCGTCTTCTTCGGATACGAAAACTGCACAATCCGCATTGCGAAAGATACTCCGCTCGAAGAGAAACGTAGTCAGTAGGCGCTTTGTATGACGCAACACATGCAGGGGTGATCTCGCACGACGGAGTATTCGAAGCTGAGTTAACACTAGATCATCAACTATATCCGCGAGTACGCCGACAGGACCCGAACTCTCGAGGTGATGGTTCATCGAGCCGCCCCCGGAAAACCAAAGCAAATCATATGAGTCGTCATTGACTGCATCGGCGAGGAATTTCGCCACATGTTCGCTTCGAACGGTGAGGTGATCGCTCGAGGCGCTCATCCGTCGCAACAGCTGCGCGAGTGGAGACAGTGACCGACCGCTTGGCTGGGGGAAAACAGTGATGTTTCTGAATAGGTGTTTCAATTCGTTCGGAATTGGTGGATCCCCGTAACAAAGAAGATCGAACGTGTGGCGTCCGTGAAGCCTTTGTACATAGTTATAGATGCGGAGGCTCTGTCCATTTGTCAATGGAAATGGATAGCTATCGCAAATGGTCAGAATGCGCATTGTCAACTTTTCACGAACGCAACCGCAAATGACAAAAATTAGCGACAGGCCGTTCGGGAACCATGATGTCATGTGGGTGCGTGCGACACTTCGACGTTGCAAGATCGAGATTTATTGATCCCCTGGTCGCCTCTCGGCTCGACAAAACTAGTCGTGTTTTTGCTGGGCGCAGTACGCTATAACGAGACGGTATTAGGATCTAAGCGCGCTACCGAAGTGTTTAGAACAATCGGTGGAGACGAGCGGGTCGTGCAGGATACTCGGAACACAGGGGGAATCGAAAAGAGGGCGACTTGGGCCCGACCAGCGCAAAGGAAACTTGCCTTCCCAAGTGGGACCGTACCAAGTCGACGATGCGACGACAAGGACTCGCGATTGAACGCGGAAATGCGACTAACCGTCCACTCGATACCACTACGCCGAAGGTAGTCGTGGGCGGCATCCCAAAGGCGCAGAAACATTCGCCCCTTCCGGTAAATTGGTTCGATGTAAACGTCATAATCCCAAACGGCCCTGTCGACTGGGCTGGGCAAGTAGTGGCAACGGACCTCGTCCTCCTCGTATTTTCCATATTGGAGCCAGATGAAGCCGATGAATTTGCCCCTCTTCGACGCCGCGATGCACACTGCCCCGTCGGCGAAGCGTCTTTCGAGAACAGCTTGTGGTCGTGGAAACTGCGCAACTAAAGGATGTTCCGACGCAATCCGTTCAATTCTCAGCTCACTGGTTGGATGTGAAAGAAATGGTCGCGCAGGAACCGGCTGGGCGACCAGATAGTATTTGTGAAATCGAAGAAATCCTTTGCTCATTAGTTGGAGCGTGTGCGAAACCAAGTAAAGCGTTCCATCTTGCCAACCTAGTCGCTTCACGGCGTCCGTTATCTGGTTCCACCGCGGCATGGTGCGCTGCCCGCACATGGGCTGATCTAGATTCAAGTGTGCTCGCCCGGGGGCGGACCTGCAGGAAATATCGGCATGCTCGGATCTCGCGTACGCTTCAGTTTCAAGCAATGGTTCCTGTACAAACCGATGCAGGTGAAACGTGTCATGCCGTGTCAAACCTATCCGACAAATTATCTTGAGTCGAGCCAATCCAGCACATGCTGTTCAACAGCGATTCGCCATTCTGCGCGCGAAAAAGTGTGGTCGGACCCGGGTAGCATGACCCGCTGGATCCATTTCGCCGACAAGGCGCGCGCCCACAGCGGATCAAGCGAAACGACTTGAAGAAACTCGTGGGCGACAAGATCGTTTCCACTGAGCACTAGAAGCGTGGGCACCGGGAATGTCTCGAGTCCCCGCCTCATGCGGCCGATGAAATCGACGTCCGGTCTTACGCTGTTGCGACCCGCCATCCGCAGATTCGCAAGGAGCGCGACTAGCATCTGGCGAACGTGAATGTTTCCCGAAAAGAGCTTTTCCCAGAATTCGCGTTGCATGACTCGGCGCGGATAGTAGTGCCTGACATGCGCCCTGGCGAGGGTCGCATCACTTCGAATCCACGGATTGAGCGCGACTATCCCGTGCACTCGTTTGTCGATCGCGCCATACATCATCGCGGCCGACGCGGCGTCGCAGAGTCCCAGGAGGACAATTTCTTCAAGACCTGGGACGAGCCGTTGAAACATCGCGATGGCCGCTTCGACGTCGTCCTCGATCATCTCGAAGGTCCGCGGTGAGCCTGTGCCATCACCCATTCCGCGATAATCAAAGCGAAAAGTAGGATAGCCCTCGCTCGCAAGTCTTCGCGCCAGAAGAGTGAACTGCCGATGACTACCGGCGCGATATTGAGGTCCACCCACGATCACGAGGACGCCGCGGCTTTTGTGCTTGGCAGCAGCGGCAATAATACCTACAAGCTGTTCACCTTCACATTCGAATACGACTGCGCGTTCGTTCGCGGTGAATTCTACGTCCGAAGCAGTGCTACGCTGGTTCGGATCAGCGGGACGCATTCGGATATTTCTTGGGTTTGCCAAAATTGCGTGCCGGCGACGACCGTCCACTCCATATCAATGTCCGCGGCTCGCCATTTCGCCGCTATCGATTGCAACGCAGGGCTCAGGTCAGTACCATTAAGATCGGTGATTTCCACCAGTCGCGCGAGCGACTGGTGCGGAAGCGATGGCATCTCCGCGCGATCAAGCGGCAGGATCAGATCTGGTGACAGAGTATACCCGGCAACCTCGATAGCATCGCCAGCGACAAGCGCGGCCATTAGGTCGGCCGTGGTCGACCGGTTGCTACCGGCTAGGGCGTCGCTCATCAC
>CATPCN010000603.1 GCA_955652855.1 uncultured Chthoniobacterales bacterium
AATTGGCTCAACGATCCGCCCAAAGCGAAGCCCTCGATTCCGGCGGCTGCGATTTGGGTGAGCAAAAGAGAACAGGGCGAATTTCGTTGCGTCCAAACGAGCGCGGCCGCGTCACTCGAAACGAGTTCGCAATCGTGCGGCGTGTAATCTTTCACCATTTGCACCAGTTGATTGCCGAACTCGGCGTCGCGGTGCACGATGAGCAATTGCATTATTGCGAAGAAGGCGGCGGGAAACGGTTGAGCAGCTTGGTCGGATCGGCGCGGGCGGCTTGGAGCTGGTCATTATAATAAATGCGCACGATATAACCAAGATATTTGCGATGGCTGGAATCAATATCGGTTCCGGGGGCGGACTGCTTGGCCGGTCGCGCCTTTTTCCCGGGCGCTGGAGGCACAACCGCCGCCGCCGCCGCAGTTAAGGCCGCGTCCGCAGAGATCGGTTTGTTTTTCGGACGCACGTAAGTCACCTGCAAGACTTCCGGGTTTGTTTCCTTCCAATCGTGCTTCGGCGTGATCCATTCGTAATTTACGTCGGCATCAGTCAAGACGACTTCCTTGTCGTTCTCGGTGTCGTAAAAGAAGACCTGAATTTTCACCTTCGTGTGATCAATCAAAGTGTTTGGTCGCTTTCTTACGCTGATGCGCAAAGTCAGATTGGTTTCGGCATCGGGGTCGGGGTCTTCCCTCGCTTTGACGTCTGCGATGCCAAACGTGGATCCGTCCGGAATTCCCTCGGTATCATTTCGCGTGGTGCCGGCATCGAGAGGTGAGACACCTGCAAGCCCCGGTCCCGCGTCGACGGGGGCGGGCGCAACGCCAATTTTCAATTTCATGTCGGCCAAATCGGAAAGCGGCCCGGCGGACACGTTCGCGTTCTTTGGATCTCGCTGCGACGTATCCTGCAAAATCGCGGGCGCAGCGGCGCTGTCGCCTTTTTCTCGCAAAGCCTTTGCTTCTTCCACCAGCTGGTCCGGAAGAATAGGTGGCGGCGCCGCGAGCTTGGCCAACGTAACGGGTGGCGCGGTTACAGTCGTTTTTAGTGGAGCTGCCGTCGGCATAGGTTTAGGCACCGGCGTTGCCGCCACAATCGGCTGACTCACCGCGCGCATGACGCGACCCCGTTCCGCATAATAATACGCCACTGAGACGAGCTGCGCGGCGCCAAAGACTGCCACGATGGCGAGCGCGACCGCAAATGTGCGGTCAGGGCGCGGGGTAGATGCAATGGCGAGTGCTCGCATAAGTGGGAGTTATAATTGTAAATTGGTCAAAGGTGTCAAACATCGACAGTGCGACTTGCGCTGGCGTTCAACCGGTCCCTTAACGGGAAATATCGCTCTGGCTCAGAATTTTGAAACCTTCGCCTTGCAACACGGACGAAGCACACTCCGTGTCATCGACATGAAGTGCGAGAGCGGCATAACCGCGCGGCCGCGTGAGCAGTGGATAACTAAAGTGCACGTTCACCTCGGCCATGAGCAGCGCCGCCAAAAGTTTCGCAAGTTGCGTGGCCACTTCTCGCAGCTCGACCACAACCATTTCGCAGACGCCGAACGCAATGTCGTTTTGCCGCAAAACTTCTTCCACGGTTTCCGGATCACTCACCACGATGCGAGCGATGGCGGAGTCGGTCGATTCCGCAACGCTCAGCGCAACGACATGTGTGTTATGCGTGTTGAGCAGTTTCACGACGTCAAGCATCGCACCGACCTTGTTCGGCAGAAAAATTGAAAACTGCTTCACCAGCGGTCCGTTGGTTTTTGAGGTAACTTCTGGTAAATCGACAGCCATGAGCGCGCGGCGCGACGATCTCTTGCCAGATCGCGGCCAACCGGAAACTATCTCACCGCACACGAGCCGTTTGCAAACGCAAACTGCGGGTAAACGTCACCTGTCGTGGGATAAGGCGCGCTGATTTCACGAGTGCATGAGCGATATGTTCGCTCTGTTCATTCGGCGCATTCTGTTTAGAGTCGCTTTCTAGAATGGAAGAAGAAAGCGAACTCATCGCGTTGCGCCGCGAGAAAATCGAGGCGTTGCAGGCAAAAGGTGTCGCGCCTTTCGGCTCCAGTTTTGAAAATGACGGCGCGATAGGCGAGTTGCGTGAAAAATTTGCCGATGGGAAAACGTTGCGTGTTGCCGGACGCATCACCGCGCACCGCGACATGGGCAAAAGTCATTTTGTCGATCTTCGCGATGCGACCGGGCGCATGCAGATTTACATCCACGCGAAGGAAGTCGGCGCGGAGATCATGGAAATTTTCAGTCTGCTCGATCTTGGCGATTTTATTGGCGTGGAAGGCGCATGCTTTCTCACCAAAACCGGCGAGCCGACTTTAAAGGTCCACAAACTGCAAGTGCTCGCGAAGTCGCTGCGGCCGTTGCCGGAAAAATGGCACGGCCTTCAGGACGTCGAAGCGCGCTATCGGCAGCGCTATCTCGATCTTTTGGCGAACGGCGAGTCGCGCGCCATTTTTCAAAAACGGATCGCGTTCGTGCGCGAGACGCGCCGTTTTTTCGAAAACCACGGTTTTCTCGAAGTGGAAACGCCGATGCTGCAGACGGTCGCAGGCGGCGCAGCCGCGGAGCCGTTCCGCACTCATCACAACGCGCTCGATCTCGATTTATATTTGCGGATCGCGCCCGAACTTTATTTGAAGCGGCTGCTCGTCGGCGGCTTCAATAAAGTTTTCGAGATCAATCGCAATTTCCGCAACGAAGGAATTTCGCGAAAACACAACCCCGAATTCACGATGCTGGAAGCGTACTG
>CATPCN010000604.1 GCA_955652855.1 uncultured Chthoniobacterales bacterium
ACACCTCCTGGTGTCCCACAAACACAACTACCCTGTAATGTTCTGGAACTGAAGTGTGGTGGTCTACTTTTCGACCGCCACAAATCGCCGCTCCGCGGCGCTTCGTGGTCTATTATTGCTCCGCCGTTTACAACAAGTAAAGTGAAAGCGAGGTTGATATCGTGATGTACCGCGCTTTTCTTTCCTATAGCCACGCTTTGGACGGTAGGCTAACCCCTGCGGTACAGTCCGCTCTTCAACGGTTCGGTAAACCATGGTACCGAATGCGCGCTTTCAAAGTCTTTCGGGATCAGACCAGCCTATCTGCATCCCCTCAGCTGTGGACAAATATAGAAGTTGCACTAAGCAGTTCCGAGTACTTCATCTTGCTTGCCTCACCACAGGCTGCTGAGTCGTACTGGGTTCAACGTGAAGTCGCATATTGGACGCAAAGAGATACACGCGGCGAGAAGGTACTTATCATCCTGACGTCCGGAGAGATCGTATGGGATCGTGAGAAGCAAGATTTCCTCTGGCCTACAACTACTAGCATTCCGCGAACTCTCTGCGGAGTGTTCACCAATGAGCCCCTTTTTGTCGATTTGCGATGGGCTCGGAGCGAGGAGCACTTATCCGTTCGACATCCCCGCTTTCAAGATGCTATTGCGACCGTCGCCGCATCCCTGCACGGTGTACCAAAGGATGAGCTCGCGGGGGAAGAGGTGCGCCAGCACCGTCGAACATTGAAAGTTGTATGGTCTGTGAGCGCCGCTCTTCTTGTCCTTACGATACTAGCGGTTTCGTTCGCCATCCGATCCGAGATGCAACGCAGGGAAGCCGTGTCCCGCCAACTCGCCGTGACCGCCGATACCTATCGTGAGAATCAATTGGATTTGGCGTTGCTGCTTAGCTTAGAGGCTTTGAAAACTGGTCGAACAATTGAGGCCCGAAGCAGTCTGCTCGCAGATCTGAGCTACCGCAGCCACCTAGCCACTCTTCTGCGCGGACATGAGAACTCCGTTCCTAGCGTTGCCCTCAGCCCGGATGGCACTGTCTTGGCTTCGGCGGGATGGGATGACAAGATCGTTCTGTGGGATGTCGGTACTCGGCAGCGGATCGGGCGGCCGCTGCTTGGACACAGTGACTGGGTGCAGTCAGTACTGTTTACCCCTGACGGTCGTGCTCTCATTTCAGTAGGCTCCGATAAAACACTTAGACGGTGGGATCTCACTACGTTTCAAGGCGAGGTGCTTCAGGCGTACAAGGAGCCGCTCACTCATCTGAGTATCACTGCCGATGGTAAGTATCTAGCGGTGGGAAGTTTTGGGAGCGGAATTGTCTTGTGGGACGTGGCCTCGGGCAAAACAATTCCCTCAAGTTTAACGTCAGGCAAGGGTGTTGTTCGGGCACTGGCTTTCTCCCCAAGCGGGAGTATTTTGGCCTACGCGTTCGACAAGGGAGATATCGTCCTCTGGGACATGAAGGTCGGAAGGTTGCTAGCACGTCTTCCGCGTTCACACTCGAAGAGCATCAGCAGCGTGCGTTTCTCGCCTGATGGAACAATTCTGGTTTCCGCGGGAGATGATGGCATGCTCGTCTTTTGGGATGTCAAGTCGCGGAGTAATATCGGTCAACCTGTTGTCGCACACCGTGCCGAGATCAACGGCATCGCCTTCAACCCGTCCGGGAATGTGCTCGCCTCGGCCAGTTCGGATAAAACCATTGGGCTATGGGACGTGCGTAGTCACGAGCACGTAAGGTCACTCGAGGCGCACACTCAGGCAGTGATGAGCGTTCAATTTGTTAGAAACAATATTTTGGCCAGTGGCGGCCAAGACCATCTAGTGTTGCTTTGGGACGTGGATCAACCATATGCGATCGGGCGCGCCTTCGCGAGTGATTCTGATGAACCAGCTCTATCGCTCAATCCCAGCGGTGACACCGCGGCTTCGTCCGGTAAGGATGGGCAAATTGTTCTTTGGAGTGTCGGAAGAGTACTCCAAAAGAGCCAAGTGTTGCAAGGGCACCGAGCGCAAGTATCGTCGGTTACATTTAGCCACGATGGGTCACTACTAGCGAGTGGAAGCTGGGATAACACAGTCCGGCTGTGGAATCCGGGCTCTGGTAAGGCGGTCAGTGGCGCACTGGTCGGGCACTCCAAACCAGTTTCCGCCGTCGTATTCAGCCCAGATAGTAAGTTGTTGGCGAGCGCTGGATGGGACAACGTCATTCGCATTTGGGATGTCAGAGCTCAACGTACCTTGGGCCGTCCATTAACTGGACACACGGAGCCCATCCACAGCTTGCAATTCGGGCCGGATGGGCGTGTCCTAGTATCTGCTGGCGCTGACGGCAAGATCATCTTTTGGGATCCAAAATCTCGGTCCCAGTCTGGTTCGGCTCTCACAAGACGGTCCTCGGGGCGGGGCGAGGACCTGCGAAGAGCATCACAAGTTTTCAGCCTCGCGTTCTCGCCTTCTGGCACCCTATTGGCGTCGGGAGACTACGACCACAACGTCCTCCTCTGGGAGCTTCCTGCCCGAAGGCTAATCGATCCGCCACTGGCAGGTCATGACGACATAATTCAGGCTGTTGCCTTTAGCCCCAGCGGTGAATTGATAGCATCTGGCGGAGACGATCAAACGATTCGCTTGTGGGACGTCTCTGGCGAGCGTGCGTTTGGTGGAATCTTGCGAGGCGAGCAGGGTAGAGTGGGTGCCTTGGCATTTGATCCTAGAGGCGGGTTCCTAGCGTCAGCGGGCGCGAGGGGGGTAACGTTCTGGGACTTGCGTCTTGATACATGGCGCGATCAAGCTTGCCGACTCGCGAACCGCAATTTCACCCAAGCAGAATGGCAGCGGTTGATTGGAGGCTCTTACCGATGCACCTGTCCAAGTCTTCCTGGCCCCGACCGACGACCCTGTGTGGAATGAGGACCCGCCTAGAAAAAACCGGCCGGCTCGATTCGCATTGCCGAGCCAACTCTCTGAGGAGCTTCTCTTGCTCGGAGCTGCCGGAGCGTTTTTCGATCCTGTTCAAAATCTTCGGCAGTGTAGTCGTAGACTTCGTGTTCTTTCAAAAACGCGTCTACCAGCCTTCGCGTTTCGAGACCGAGCCGCCGGCGGACATGCGGCGTCGTAAGCGTGGGACCGATAGGCTTCGATTGCTATGCTCGCAAGCGCAGTGACAGATGGGTCTCTCTGACCTGCCTCCGTTTTCTCCACCAAACGAAACTAGAATTCTCCGCTGAACTTCTCGCGGGTTCGCGCGGTACAATGCTACAACGCCAAGAAAACGGCACTTGCATCATGTCGCCCCGAAGGGCATTTGGGCGTCTGACTGCCGATTGCCCTCCGTAGTGAGACTCGGTGATCAGTGAACCTGGACCATAATGGCTGATACGATTTCCCTTCCGATTTCGAGACGTATCAAAGACCTCATTAGCCGTCGTCTGTTTGGCTTCGACTTCTTCATTTCATATGGTCGTAGGGACGCCATTCCGTATGCAACGGCACTTGAGGCAGCCCTTAAGAATCGAGGGTTTAGGTGCTTTCTCGATCATAAAGACATGCCGCCCGGTCAATCACTATCCGCGACAACACGCCAGGGATTGTCCGCGAGCCGGGTACTACTTCTCGTTGCGACGGAGGCGGCAATGGAATCCCGGTATGTCGAAGAAGAAGTCCGGGCCTTTCACGCGACAGCTCGTCCGGTCGTCGCAATAAATCTTGGTGGAACTCTTGAGCGAACGCCTGTCGATATCGGCGTTCGCGCGCTTTTAGGAGATAACATCTGGTTCTCAGAACCAGGGATCAACGTTTCCCCGGCTCCATCGGACTCAGCACTGGCGTCACTAGTACGAAGCTTCACCTTTACGAAGGAGAGCACAAAACGTCAGCGGTGGCTTGTCGCAACCGTGGTCGTATTGCTCTCATTAACTATTGCTGCTTCGGCGGCATCGTACATCGCGAGTCAGTCGCGACGTGAAGCCTTGGCTCGTGCCAGGCTGGCACTCTCGCGCCAGTTGGCTGCACAGGCCCAGACATATCTGGCGGTGCAACCGGACTTGGCTGCCCTCTTGAGTATCGAAGCCCATCGAGTGCAAGACACTGTTGAGGCGCGCAGCGCCCTGCTCGCTGCAGTGAACGAGCGACCCCGATTGTTGAAAACGCTTCCCCAGATGCCGGATCATCCCCTTTGTGCCGCTATGAATCGAGCGGGCACGCTCTTAGCAGTAGGGGGCGCAAGCGGAACGATGGAACTGTGGCGGCTTCCGAGCGCCGAGCCTGTCGGCGAGAACTTTGGGGTTGCGGAAGACTCGGTTTGGAAGATACGATTCGATCCCACGGGGACGATGCTTATCACCGCTACTGACAATGCAATTCGTGTTTGGAAGGTGGATGTAGCCCGGCCCGTCAGCTTCACCCTGCCTCATTCTCAAGAGAACATGCTTGGCATGGATTTGAGCCCAGATGGCAGGCTGCTGGCTGCCGGCGGAGATGAAGGGCATCTGTACGTATGGGACATGTCGTCACCTCAGCCCATCTTCCGCGCCGCCGTGGAGATTCATTCGAAAGGAATATGGGATGTGGCCTTCAGCCCCGATTCGAAGTTACTTGCCGTAGGCACTCGGGATGGAATCATCTTTGGTGGGTATTTACTTCACTCAGGTAGCCCCTACAGGTTGTGTTCGCTGTCCGCACCAACAGCGGCACATCTGATCATGGATTTGTATGGGACTGGGTCGACCGCGACCGCCTGCTGCACGAGCCGGTAGAAGAGCTTGC
>CATPCN010000605.1 GCA_955652855.1 uncultured Chthoniobacterales bacterium
ACCAACCACTCACGCAACCGATTATCACCCCAGACGACCCGGCGGGAAGGTTCGGCTTCCAGGGCGGGAGACGACTCAGCCATTGGGCCAGACGGCGTAACTGCTCTGTCTGTATGCGTTTATGCATAGATAAATATTAGCATCGAACGCATACATAGTCAACGGGCGGTAGTCCGCTAAATGTTGGTTGATCGGGTTGAAGGTGGTCTGGGCCATAGCGGGAATTCTCCAAGCCGGATCAGGCTGCCTCCAGCAATTCGCGCACACTCCAGATGTGATCGGCAATCCCAGCAGCCATAGCCGGGGTCACGCGGAGCGACTTGTGAACTCGGCAAAAGTTGTAGAACGTGAACCAGCAAGCGACAGCAGCCCAGTGGTTCTCGAATTTCTTGGAGAACGCATTCGTTAGGCGCGTAAATCTTCGCGTACCCATGCGGACACTGAGATTCTGTCGCTCGACGATGCTCGTGCAGATTCTTTCAGGATCAGGTTGCCCCATGATTGGGACAACCTCAGTTGACGCTACCTCCGCTGGGCTGTAACGGGCCTCTCCCTCTTGGGAAGCTCTGTAGACCTTGATCAGCATTGCGAAGTCACAGCGGTCATGCAGAGTGGTTGTGATCGCCGAGCGGTACGGAGCGAAGCCGTCCGTTGTGATTTGGAAGTGCGACGGCGAAGTAGCTTGGCGAAGACCTTCAATGAAAACATCCGTGGTCGATTGGTCGCGCTTGCCCAGTGCGATGTTCAGAACCAGTTTCGTGTTCCGCTCAATCGCGACGAAAGTGTAGGCATCGCCAAAACCAGGATCGTGTTCCGGGCGGACGCGCTTCTGTTTGCAGCCAATGAACGACCAAAGCTCATCGCATTCGACGTCCTGCACTTTGACGTTGCGGATTCTCTCAGCCATGATGCGTTCACATTTTTCACCCGCGAGTACCAGCAGCTTGAGGATCGTTGTATGGTGAACTTCCGTGACGCGCTCAACGCTCGATACGCTGTTGCCTTCGAGCAGGAGCTTCAGGATCATCTCCGCTTTCTCGACTGGCAAGTACATCCCGTCAAGCGTGGCGTCGCGTGCATCGGTGAACACCTTGCGGCATTGCGTGCACTGGTAACGCTGACGGTTTTGGCGCTTTCCGAATTTACGGCATTCGGTACGGCAGGAATGGCAGGTCATGGAATTTCCTCTTGAGTTCCACAGCCTGAAGCCGGATAATGAGATTGCGAGTCTGCTCCAGCTTCGGCTGAGGTGGATTTATGGCCCCGGTGACGGCTCCAACCGCTATCGGGGCTGTTCTGTTCATGTCATCCTCTACTAATATATTACCACAGCGGTATATACTGTCAAGTAGAATAGTAGCTTGTAATCTACTTACAGGTATGTTACTGTGGACTATGAGAGTAGGAGGTATGAATGCCGAGAGTGCCGATCACCGTCATGGGATACCGTTGTGAACGGTGTAGTCATGAATGGATTCCGAGAGATTCCGCGCAGGAACCCTCTGTTTGTCCAAAATGCAAAAGCCCGTACTGGAACCGTCCCAGGAAGGCTACGTCGATGCTGACGTATGAGGATTTCAGCGGCAAGATCCAGAAGACCCTGAAGCAGTCCGGGCCGCTTACCTGGACAGAGATAAGGACAATAGCCAAACTGCCGGAGAAGTTTCCGAACAACAAGTGGGTGCGGCGCATGGAGCAGGACATCGCGCTGAAACGTAAAAAGGATGCACAGGGGATCATTAAGTGGAGCGTGGGCTGAAACGTCTATAGAAACATTCTATTGTAATTATGTTTTGGCATGTTAAACTACGGTATGCCACAGGCCAACAGGCTCAGCTTGCCTAGTGCTCCACTGAAACAGCAGATTGCTAACCGGCTCACCTGGAACGATGCACGTTCTTCCGAAGAAGCGGATTTCTTCACGATTGGCTATACCGGCAGGAAGACCGAGGAGATTATCGCTACCTTGAAGCAGCGCGGCGTACGAACTCTTTTGGACATTAGACAGAACGCTGTTAGCATGTATCGTCCCGAGTTGAGCAAGAGCAACCTGGCTCGGCTCTTGGAGAAAAATGGGATTTGCTACACCCATCTCCCGCAGTTTGGTGTGCCGCGCGACATTCGGGCTAAGGCAATCGAAACAGGCAGCCGTGAGGTAATCTGGGCTTGGTACGATACGAACGTAGTCGCGTCCTTTCTCAATCTTCATTCTTTTCTAAACGGATTTGAACATCCGGTTGCGCTCATGTGCACCGAGATAGATCCACACGAATGCCATCGACATCGCCTATCCCTGGCGCTAGAAGCAATGGGGCTAAAAGGCTTTGATCTGTGACCCCCGATGCCCCTAGGTGAAACGAAGCGGGCGTTGATCGTAGTTCGGACTTACCCGGTCCCAGATGAATCGGGAATTGAATCGTCCTGCACTGCTGCAATAACCGACAAGGGTGAATGGTTGAGGCTATTCCCAGTGCCGTGGCGATTACTGCCAGAGAACCAACGATTCAGAAAATACCAATGGGTTGATTTAACTGTTATCAAAGCTACCGGCGACGCGCGTCCCGAAAGTCACCACCTGACGCAGGGCGGCATCAGTATAGTTTCTGCTGAGTTGTCTACAGCAAACGCATGGCAAGCCAGGAAGGACATTGTGCTTCCGCTTCAAGCGCATTGTCTCTGCTGCCTGATCAAACAACGCGATGCAAACCAGTTTCCAACTTTAGGCATCTTCCGTCCAGGGTTAATCTCGAGGCTGAGGATCGCTCCTGATCCCGAACCATGGACGGAAGCGCAACTATCAATGCTCCGACAACAGCACTTTTTTGCGGAGGCTCCGAAGCAGGAGCTAGAGAAGATACCATTCAAGTTCTATTACGAGTTCCGGTGCCCGGAGACCGCCTGCAATGGGCACAATGTTATGTGCACAGATTGGGAAATGGGTCAATCGTACCGGTCATGGAGGGCTGAGTACGGAGACCGGTGGCAGGACAAATTCAGACTCAGATACGAATCCGAAATGATCAACAAGTACGACACCCATTTCTACGTCGGGACTGTCGCCAGTCACCCAAACCGTTGGATTGTGATCGGACTGTTTTACCCGCCGGTTCAGGTGCAGGCAAGCCTGTTCCTAGCATCAACCAACATTTAGCGCACTACCCAACGGGCTATCTTTGGAAAACGGGAGAGAACCCGTTGTCGATGAATAGACTGGGCCAAACAGTGAAAAGTATTCGTGAACGCTTGGGTCAGAGCCAGGTCGAATTCGCCCAACGGTTAAAGGTTCAACAGACAACCATTA
>CATPCN010000606.1 GCA_955652855.1 uncultured Chthoniobacterales bacterium
CTGAAGCTGACGCCGCAGCAGTTGCAGTATCCGGGGGTGATCAAATCGCTGGAGGGTAAACAGCTCGGGGTCAATGCCTTTGGCGCCGCCATGGATGGCTTCGCCCGCTACACGGTCAGAGCTAGCGGTGCGGACCCCACCCAGTACAAGTGGGTCGCCTACGGCGCGTTTCCCAATGGAGTTGCCGGCCTGACCAACGGGACGATTGATGCGATCGAGGCTTCGGGAGATGCGATGGATATCGCAGCGGCAGCGACCGGAGGCACAATCGTCGCCGACTTCCGCGACCCGGAGGTGCTCAAGACGTTGCCGCAGGTGGCGGCCATCACCGGCGCGAACATGATGTGGGTGTCTCCGACGGCGTTCGTTAACAAGAACCCGGACGTCGTGCGGCGCTTCGTCGCTGCCCAGAATGAGACGATCGCCTTCATCCGCGATCCGAAGAACTTCGACGCGATAGTCAAAGTCGTAACGGCGAAGGCACCATCTCCGGAGTCCGTCCCGGATCCAAAGGCCCTGACCGTCGACCGCGTGAAGCGCTATATCGTGCAACTCGATCCGAAGGCGAGCCGCAAGTCGATGGAAGCATGGAACCAAATGGTTGTGGCCGAGAAACGCATGCCAAAGCCGGTGGACATCGACGCCCTGATCTGGGAGGGTGCGCGCAGTATGCTGATCCCTTGACACGCAGCATGCAGGAGCGGGTAACGACCGCGCGCGATTCCGGTTCGCGCGTGGAAAACGGAGGCATCAATTGAGCGGCAAGACAATCTCGCTCAACGGCGTACGGCACTTCTTCGAGTCGCATCGTGCGGGCGATGCCCCGATCGAGGTGCTGCGCCCCACAACCACTGAGGTTCCCTCCGAACAGTTTGTCGCGCTATTGGGGCCGAGCGGCTGCGGGAAGACGACGGTGCTTAATATGGTCGCCGGTCTCATTCGGCCAAGTGTCGGAGTTGTTTCGTTAAACGGCTTGGCACCCGAACTGGGCGATACTAACGTTGGCTACCTGCTCGCGCGTGACGCGCTGCTCCCCTGGCGCTCGGCGCTTCACAATGTCGCACTGCCCCTTCAAATACGAGGTGTGGGGAGACGCGAGCGCGAGCAGCTCGCACGCAAGGTTCTCGAGGAGATGGGCCTCGGCAATTTCGTAGAGGCCTATCCATCGCAGCTCTCGCACGGCATGCGCCAACGGGTAGCCGTTGCGCGGACGCTCGTTGTGGAGCCGAGCACGCTGCTCATGGACGAACCGTTCTCTGCTCTTGATGCACAAACGCGCCTCGGTCTGCAGCAACGGTTCCTGCAACTCTGGGAGCGCGTGCGCTGCACCGTAATGTTCGTAACGCACGACCTGACGGAGGCGATTCTCATGGCCGACCGCGTCGTCGTGTTCTCCGCGCGTCCGGGAGAGATTCGCGCAGATTTCCCAATCGAACTCGAACGTCCGAGATCGCTAGTTGACCTCCAAGGGACGGAGCAGTTTCACCGTCTATTCCAGCGCATTTGGGACGTGTTTCGCGAGGAAGTCAAAGTCTACGAGGCCGCGCAGGCATGAGTTCACCTCACACAATTGTTCACCCACCTCACGCCGAAATCGCAACTGGCCACGCACCGGCCGAAACCTTGTTGGATAAATCAGGCAGCGGTTTGGCCGAAGTTCCCGAGCGGACCAAGCGCCGGAAAGGCTTGTTTGGTACTGTGATCGACCTAACCCTTGGGTGGACCGTCCTTGCCATAGTCGTTCTGGGTGCGTGGGAGTGGGCCGGTCGTACTCGCGCCATCAGTCCGGTCTTCTTCAGCTACCCGTCGGCGATCGGCGGTGCACTTGTCGACGGCGTGCGCGGCGACCTTCTCGTCCTCGATGCACGGTATACGATCATTTCCGCGGTGGTTGGATTCGGCAGCGCGTCTATCGCCGGTATCCTGGTCGCCTTCGGCCTATCGCAGGTTTCTTACCTGCGCAAGCTCTTGAGCCCCATATTCACTGCGTTAAACAGTCTGCCGCGCGTGGCGCTAGCTCCGCTGTTCATACTTTGGTTCGGCATTGGCCTGCTATCGCATGTCGTGCTCGCAGCGAGCCTCACGTTTTTCGTTGTGTTCGCCAATACGATGGCCGGTATCGAAAGCGTCGACCAGGACCACCTATTGCTTGCGCGCCTGCAGGGCGCGTCGCGGTGGCAGACCTTCCATTGGTTCATTGTGCCGTCGGCACTACCTAGCATCTTCGTCGGTCTGGAGCTGGGCTTCATATTTGCCATGCTGGGCACCGTGACGGGTGAGATGATCGTGGGCGAGGCCGGATTTGGTGTCCGGCTGCAGCGCGATGCAGGCGTGTTCAACACCAAAGGCTACTTCGCAACGCTTTTGGTCCTAGTCTTGTTGAGCTCCATTGCTTCGGGGCTGTTTCAGCTCGCCAAGCGTCCCCTCGTGCGCTGGCAAAGCGCCCACCTGCTGCGGCGGTTGTGAAACGGCGCGGCGGAGTTACTCAAACTGTCAACCACCTCGAAGGGACTCACGATGATCATCGACATGCGGCTGCGACCGCCATATGGATCTCTGCTTCGCGTTCCTGCGCCCTACGGGCCTCGCGGTCGGGAAATTTCGGAGCGTATCCGCATCCCGTTCCCCGAGTCGGCGGAAAAGCAGTCGATGGAGATGGTGCTGAGGGAAATGGACGAGGCGGGCATCACGCTCGGCGTGGCGACCGGCCGCGCGACGGCGCCAGGTACGTCGAATGACGATCTCGCGCAGCTGTGCATCGACTACCCCAAGCGCTTCATCGCGATTGCCACGCTCGATCCCCGCGGCCAGCGCGACGCCATGGTGGCGGAATTCCGCCGCAGCGTGAAGGAGCTCGGCATGCGCGGCCTTATCCTCGAGCCCGGTGCGAGCGCGAAGCGCCTCGACGTGGATGACGGGTCGCTCTATTGCCTGTACGAGGAGGCGGAAGCATTGAAGGTGCCCGTGCTTTACACGCTCAGCAACTTCGTCGGCGTGGATATCGGGTATTGCTTCGAGAACCTAATTGCGCTCGACCGCGTGTGCGGCGACTTTCCAAAGGTCAACTTCGTCGTCGCACACGCCGGATGGCCTTACGTCGAGGCCGGAATTGCATTGGCGTTGAAGCGCAAGAACGCGTATCTGTCTCCTGACTTCTACAGCATGGACTTTCCGTTCTCGCAGGAGTATTTCAAGGCCGCAAACACGTTCCTGCAGGACCAATACGTGTTCGGCAGCGCGTATCCGTTCTACCCGATCAAGCCGGCGGTCGACAATAACCGCAAGGCGCTGCGGCCTGAAGTGCAGCAGAAGGTGTTTTACGACAACGCCGCGCGACTGTTGGGTCTCGCGTCCTGAGTGTCATGGAGGAAACTGATGTCGTGGTGATTGGCTCGGGCGCCGGCGGCCTGTGCGCAGCGATCGTTGCGCATGACCAGGGGTTGGCGACGCTTGTATTGGAAAAGACCCCCTACGTAGGCGGTACCACTGCGATATCGGGCGGCGCCGTGTGGATTCCGATGAACTCACTGATGGGCGCGGTGAAGCAGTCGGACTCGGAACAGGACGTTGACGCCTACCTTGCGGTCACTGCTGGCAAGTATGCGGAGTTGCCGGCCATGCAGGGTTATCGCCGGCACGGTCCGCCAATGATCGACTTTCTCCAGCGCAAGACCGAGGTGAAGCTCACGCCGCGCGCCTATTTCCCAGACTATTACCCCAACGTCCCGGGTGCATCGATGGGCGGCCGCACTCTCGATCCTGTCGATTTCGACGCGCGAACGCTGGGCAGCAACTTTCGCCTTCTGCGGGGACCGAGACCCGAGTTCATGCTGTTTGGCGGCATGATGGTAAATCGTGCCGACATCCTGCATCTCTTCAAGGCACGTCGCTCGCCCGCATCGATGCGGCACGTCGCGAAACTGCTGGCGCGGCACGCGGCCGACCGGCTACGTCACCACCGCGGCACCCGCCTGGTCTTCGGCAACGCGCTGGCGGCGCGTCTCTACAAGAGCGCGCTTGACCGCGACATTCCGATCTGGCGCTCCGCTGAAGCAAAGCGACTGATCCTTCGCGACGGCCGAGTGGCGGGCGTAGCTGTCGAGCGCGACGGCAAGTCTGTTCAGGTGCTGGCGCGCCGGGGCGTGATACTCGCGAGCGGAGGGTTTCCCAACAACGAAGAGATGCGCGCGCGATTCTTCCCACACGCTAGCCATCACCACACAGTGGCGCCGAAGGGTAACGCCGGTGACGGTGCCCGGATCGCAATTGAGGCCGGCGCGCGACTCGGGACCGACGTGGCCGACGAGGCGTTCTGGACGCCCGTGTCGCTATTGCGTCGTCCCGACGGATCCGTTGACACGTTTCCCCATCTCGTGACCGATCGCGCCAAGCCTGGCGCAATCGCCGTCGACGCTTCGGGCAAGCGCTTTGCGGACGAGTCTTGCAACTACCACGACTTCGTCAAGGCGATGCATGCCGCGCCTGGCGCCGTGCCGTGTTTCCTCATCTGCGACGCCAAGTTCGTGGACCGGTATGGCTTCGGGTTCATCCGCCCCTGGCCGCTGCCGCGGCGTCACCTCCTCGAGGCTGGCTATGTCGAAAAGGCGAGCACACTGCGCGCGTTGGCGCAGCGATTGAACATTGACGCGGACGCGCTCGTCGCCACAGTAACGCGTTACAACGAGTTCGCGCGCAAAGGCGAGGATCCCGACTTCCACAAGGGCTCCGACGTGTACAGCCAGCTGCTCGGCGACCCGGACGTGAAGCCCAATCCGTGCATCGCGCCCATCGGGGCTGGTCCGTACTATGCGCTTCGCATCTATCCGGGCAGCATCGGCACGGCGCGGGGCATCGTGACCGACGGCGACGCCCGTGTGCTCGACGCGGAGGGACGTCCCATCCCCGGCCTATACGCCTGCGGCAATGACATGCAGTCGGTGATGGGCGGCTACTACCCGGGTCCTGGCATCACGCTCGGTCCCGCGTTGACGTTCGGATATGCCGCGGCGATGGCGATCGCGGCGTCCGCGCCTTCGGAGGTGTCGCAGCCGATCCCGACGTCACCGGCGCTGGCGTCCGGCTGATGCACGATTCCGACATGAAGCTCCAGGGCAAGAAGGCAATCGTCACCGGA
>CATPCN010000607.1 GCA_955652855.1 uncultured Chthoniobacterales bacterium
AGCACTATGATCAGGTGCTGGGCTTTGACCATGCGACTATCGCCGTGAGCCCGATTCTGAATGCGATGGATCTGGCGCGTATGTTCCAGGACTCGAAGGCCGACATCGACGTGATCTGCCACAGCCGCGGTGGACTGGTGACGCGATGGTGGCTGGAAGCCTTCGACAGCCGCGCCCGCGGGGATACACGGGCCATTCTGGCCGGTGCTCCACTCTATGGCACGAGCCTGGCAACGCCGGACAAGCTGAAATCGGGTCTCGACTTTCTAACCAACGTCGCGCACGCCATCGAAACGACTGCGGGCATGGCCGCGGGAGGATTTCCTTTCCTTGCCGTGGTCACGGGGATTCTCCGCGTCATCAGTTCCCTGACCTCATTCGCGGCGAAGACGCCGGCGCTCGACGCGGCTCTGGCCATGATTCCCGGTCTCAGCGCGCAGTCTCAGACCAGCAACAATAACGAGTTGGAACGCCTGAATCAGGCGAGTTCGCCAAAAATAGAATATTTTGCGGTGCGAAGCAGCTTTCAAACGACGAGGCCAGGCTGGCGTTTCTGGAATTTCTTCGTTAATGTTGGCAATCGCATAAAAGAGGCCGGCGCGGATCTTGTGTTCGAGGATGAGAACGACCTTGTCGTGGATACCGCGTCCATGACGGTGCTCGCTCGGACCCCGACGGCTCTCAATATTCCCGCCAACCGAATGCTCGATTTCGGTGTAAACGATCAGGTCCACCACACCGTGTACTTTCGGCAAAAGGAAACTGCGGATTTTATTGCCAGGAGTTTCGGGATCAAGTGAAGCGACGCGTTGCATGGCCGACGAAGAGGTCCGATAGCCGTTGTGAATGAGGCAGCGCGACATCGCTATGGGCGTCCTGACCAAGGTGTGGCAAACGTTATGGGACATTATCGGCAGCTATTCCGAGATTCGGGGGAGTAACTAAAGTGTGCCCTATGATGGCGCGGCTTCAGGCGCGTGCCGTGTCCGTTATCGTAAAGCACAGTTGGCTTGTTGCCTGTGGTGCGATCTGTCCAGCTTTCAGATTGTGCAGCGGTCATAGGAGAAGCGCACTACTTCCATGAGGGTGGTAGCGGCGCTAGCTCGTTCAGCATGAAGGTGATACCGCGCATTCCACTCTTGACCAAGTCGCATGGGTTGACCATTGGCAAGTGGAGCAGGTGTGCAAATGCAGCTAATCTTAATTTGAAAATATTGCCTCGGGCCCTCAGCATATCAAGGATTATGTCGCCATGTCTCTTTTTTTGCCCGCTTTCCATGCTGGCACAAAATCTTCTGCGGTAAAGCTGAGATGTGTGGGCGACGTAAAGCTTCATTAACATCCGATACGTGATGCGGTTGGCGAGGCGTCTTGCTCTCGCGGCGTAATGAAAACCCTGTCGATGCAGTTCGACTACTTCATCGTCAGAAAGAAGTTTTTGCATGGCGGCAAAACCGTCGCTTGTGATTTTTGGAAAGGGTTCCGCTGCTACCCGCACTTCGTATTCATTGGTAATAATGACCGGGGGAAACTGCAACATCAACGCCGGAATGTTTACCGTGCGCTTGCCGGGTTGAATGTTTCGCCCTTCCAGCAACTGGTGATATAGATAGCCCAAAAGATAACGGAAACAAGCTTGGAATTCTTCTAATTCCTCCAAGTGCCGCTGTGGAATAGGCCCTTCTTCATCCAACATATTCGGCGTCAATTCTAGCACACGTGGCAGATCAAAAAACAAGGGGGTACGCTGGGCTTGTGGCAACCCCACACAAAAGGAGATGTACCAACTATGTTTACGAGACTCGTTACGCTGATCGTCTTGGCTCTGGGCCTGCTGGTCCAGGTTGTGCCCGCCGAGCTTCCAGCGCCGATGTGCCCTGGTACGGGCGATCCAAGCTGTCAGAAGTAAGCGGTACAATGTACGGAACCGGAGCGGCGCATTTGTCTCTCCGGTTTCAACGATGCTCCATGCGCTGGTTCTTTTGTCCTACGCAAACGCTGCTGGAGAGGTGCTGGTATTCTGGCGGCTGGCTGAACTTCGTTTGCTCCGTCGTTACAAATGGTTTGCCGGATGGATGGCGTTTTCGGCGGTTCGGGATTTTTCAATTCTACTCGCCACGGATGCACACTTCACGAGTGCGGCCTTTTGGACTCTATGGAAGTTCACGGAACCGATTGCGCTTGGGCTTGTGGTGCTGGTGTCCTTTGAGGTCTACGATCTCATCACGTCCACGTACAAAACACTCGGCTCCGTCGGCGTGACGGTTCTGAAAGTAGCCATCATGCTCGGCATTGCGGTGTCGTTCGTCTTGATATTGGTTGACTGGCGTGACGTGACTCCGTGGATTTTTCTGGTGAAGCGAATCGTGACGGGCGTGCTTGCCGTTGCCTTAATGTGCGTCTCTTGGGTTTTCTTGTGGATCACTGATCCGATCCGCTCCAATGTTGTGCGCCATTGCCGCATTCTGACGGTCTACCTTTCGGCGATAGCGGGCGGCTACTTCCTGATCAACTTTGGAGCGGACAGGCTCCTGGCGAACCTGTTCTTGTGTTCCATTCTTCTCTGCTGTCTGGTTGCATGGATGGTTTTGATTCGCAAGAAGGGCGAAGAGGTTCCCAGGTTCGACGCAGCCGGAAATCCAATCGACGGAACTCCTAAAAATGACGCGGTGGATGAGTACCCGTTTACGTCGATGAAAAGTTTGGGGTAGGTTGGTAGCGACAGTCTCACGCGTGGGAATCGGCCTATCTGTCACCAAACTGCCACTACAGACGGGCCAAAACTTTTTCATCCTGTTGTATTGTGCAACCGCAATCAATAAATAGGTATGGGAGGCGATCATACCGTTGAGTTACTTCGCGGGCGCGGCTTTCGGAGTCCGCACGGCATCGTAGACAATCATCCGAGCCACCGGGTTGCCGTTCTCTTCTTGCTCCGGCGCATACACCCGATGGGTCTCGATGTCCACTGCCAGGCTATGGACTCTCTTCTGTACGGGAAAGTCCTCCTGCTTTCGGAAATGGTTTGGATCGTCCTCTTGAATAACCGAGATCGCTCCGCTCGAACACGCGACGTAGACCCTTCCGAGCCCTGGATCGAACTTCGCCACGTCTGGCCCCTTGGCTACCGGAAAGAACGCGATTGGCTTGTGCGCATCCACATCGAAGACCGTCAAGAGATCGTTCCCCTCGCACACAAGAAAGGCACGGTGGTGCTCCGGATCGAGCGCCATGCCATGGTTCCCCTTGCATTGTCCTACCGGGTACCGGCCAACCACAGTATCCGTCGCGGGGTCGATCACCGCGAAGATATTGTCATCTTGGAGGTTCACATAAACCTTACGCATGACGGGGTCGTATTGGGGCATGCCGGTTTCGCTGGTGAACTTCAGGGTTTTGACGATCTCATCCTTGTCCACGTCCACGACGGCCTCGGCCTTACCCCGCTCATCTGAAACATAGACCTTTCGGAACGGCTCCGCGTAGGTGCTTCCATCAGGCTTTGCTTCAGTCGGAAGCTTCTTGATCACGGTCATGGTTTTCAAATCCACAACGCCAATCTTGTTGTCGCCCGAGTCCGAGGTGTAGACCTTCTTGAGCCCAGGCACGTACTCCACGCCCTCGATTCCAGGCACGTCGGGGATTGCCTTGACGAGCTTATTGGTGCGGAGGTCGATCACATATAGGATTCCGGCGGCGAGGTGCGCGGAAAGGAGATAGTCATCCTCGTAATCGATGGTTAGATAGTCGAAACGCTTCCCGCCCGGACCGGGAAGATCGATTGACGCGATCTGCTTAAGCGTCTGGCCGAAAGCGGGCGTCATGCAGGCGAGTAGTGCGGCAGCGGCAAGGGACGTTTTCATAGTCAACTTGTAGACCTGCTTCCTGAAGATTAGCTGAGGTGCGGTGGCGCTACCGCAGGAACGAATACGTAAACTTTACGGTAAGCCTTTGTTCTCGCAGGAGCACAGGGTTGCCGGCGGCGATGCTGTTGAACTGACTGCCCAGGTTGTAGATCACGAACAGATCGCTGTCGGGGCGATAGGTGTAGCGGAGCCGGAAGTTGACGCTCACGGGATTCTTTTCGATAGTGTTCACTTGTGCGAGGACCGAGGTGGTCAGAAAGCGGTTGAACGAGTAGCTGGAGTTAAGCGATCCGATATGCACATTGTAGTTCTGGCCCCCGAGACGAAACCGATCCCAGGTCTCCTCACCGGCGAGCGAGATCTTTGCCGTGGGCCGGTACTTGCCCCGAATCCGGCTTTCGTTCAGGGTTCCGTTGTAGTAGGTCCCGAATCGCTCGAAGAAGCCATAGGAGTATCGCTTGCTGAGATCGGAGCCGTAGGTGAATTGGTGCCG
>CATPCN010000608.1 GCA_955652855.1 uncultured Chthoniobacterales bacterium
GCTGCGACGCAAAGCAGAAAATCGGTTAGGCAAATTTAGAGTGCGTCTTTGTAGCGCACACGATATAGCCATACGGCCGGTCCAAAAGACGAAAGAGCGAGCGTGATCGGCTGGAATCTTTCCGAATTCCTTTCGGTGCTGCATCCCAATTCCGGATAGAATTTCACCGGCAGAGAATCTTCGATCCGCATGAAAACAAGGTAAGCGACATGTCGATCCTGCAAATACGATTCAAACGCAGCGGCGTTTTGCGAAGCGCTAAGCGGAGTTTTCTTGGAACGAACAAACCGGTCGGCGGGTAACTTTGAGAGGACACGGACGGCGGGATTATCAGAGAAACAACGCTGCTGGCTGCTACGCTCTTCCGCCATCGCGACGGCAAGTGTTTCCGCAATTTTTTGCTGCGCACGAAAGTCATCGAAGACCTTGCCGACAATAACACTTTGCTCAACCGCTTCTTTCGCACAAAACGCGATGACGACTGCGGCGACTACTTTTGAAATCCACGGTTTCCAATTCTCGCGAATTGTTTCGAGAAGCCAGGCGGTGAGCGGCAAGCCGAGCGCAAAAAAAATCAATCCGTAACGCGGAATCAAAAGGAGCTGCTTCCTTGTCATGTAAACGAAAAGCCAAAAACCGAAGAGTCCACCTGCGTACATGATCGTCGCAGCCAAGGGCAAAACCGGAGACTGACGACTTCGGATCGCGCGAAACGTAAGCAACCCAGTGCTTGCGATCATGGCGAGAAACACCAGCAGATTCGCACCGATAAAAAAATAAGTGACGTCCTGAGAGATGTCGGCGAACGAAAAACCGCGCCGCGACGGAGCAAAATCGAGATACGTGTGGAGATAACGAACGCGCGCCGCGAAAAAAGCGAAGGGATCACCGGTCGCAGTATTGGAAATGCCGAAACAAAGCAGCGGCGGGAGGAACAAGATCGACATAACGACGAGTGAAATCCGACGCTCGTAAATTAATTGTATTACGGGCAAGACGATGATGAGCGCCCACGCCTCAATCCGCATAGCTTCGGCCAGGGCAGCGAAGGTCGCGGCAATCAACCAGCGCTTATCCAGAACAAACCAAAGACTGGCGAGAATGAGCGCAGCATGCGGCACATCGGTCATGGCCGTGGCGGAATACAAGATGTGCAGCGGATTACAAACGATGAGTGCAAACGCAAGCCACGCGAATTGAATACTTCGGGTAAGTTTCGCCGTGATGGCAAAGACGAGCGCGCAACTTGTCGCGCCGCACAGAGCAGACAAGATCTTTCCTACCAAGAGTGGCTGGCCGATCCAAACATTGAGGAGCGCGGCGGTGAACGGAAAAAGCGGCAACCAAAAATCAAAAAGATCTGCCAGCCGAAAATGACCTCCCGTGAGACTCGCGCTCATGCGCGCGATCGTTTCGGTATAAGAATAAGCGTCCTGTTCTGCGTTCGGAAGGAAGAACGCCGCGAGAATTCGGGTCGTCAGCGCGATCAACCAAACCGCGGGCCAATTTAATAACAATCGGCCCGATTGGAGCGCTCTCACCGCTTTCGCGCCGCTTCGCGATAAGCCGACCACGCGTTCCAAGCGCGCTCCCAATTTTCCTCCGTCGCCCAAGCTTCTGCTTCGAGAAAATGAAAATAAGGCGGCGAATTGGCGCGCTCGGTAAAGTGCCGTGCCGTCACAAGAGCGGCATCAAATTTCCCAAGGTTCATCTGCTCATGATAAAATGCATAGCCGGCCGCATAATTGTTCGGATTGGCGAAATATTGTTTTTGTAATTCGTCGATCGACAATCCACTCGCCTCCTGCGGAAGCGTCGGCGATTCGCCGAACTTTCGGGCCAATTCAAAGGCCGTACGAAAATCTTTCTTGCTGACGTAAAATTTCGCCAAGCCCTCCCACGCGTAACTGTTCCAGGCCGGATGCTCCGCCGCTTCTCGCGCGAGGCGGGCCAGAGCTCCTCGCTGAGCCCAAAGCGAAAACAATTTCTTTTTCTCGTCGCGTGTCAGCATCTGCAAATTCGGATCGCGCGCGAGCAAACGATCCAACCCGGCGTTAAAGCGGTCGTCGTAAACTCCATCGAGAAACGCGACGATTAGCCCCGGTTGCCCGTTGCTCAATTGTTCGAGTGTGCGGTTCATCGACGGATCTCGCACCGATGTTTGCGAAAGGAGATTCGCGTAGAGCTCGCCGCGCCGACTGCCAGCTCGCCGCAGCGCCTCACGCCACGCGGTCAGCGCGAGAACGGGATTCGATTTCAGCCAGACGTTGCCCTCTTCCAAAGGAACTTCGTAAGCATTCGGCTCGAGGAAACGCGCGCGCCGAAAATCGTCAAGCGCGGCTGTCACTGGCCGTCGCGCTTGCACTTCTCCGAGGGCGCGGAGGAAGTAGAGTTGCCAATCGAGCGGCGCCCAATTGAGAGCGCGCGTCGTGAGATCAATTGTTTCGGAATAATTTCGGCCGCGATTCGCGACGATCGCAAGCTGCTTGGCGTTATCGGCGCCCACCGCTCCGGGCAATGCCATGTCATTGCGCGCGGCCACGCTCCACGCTGCGCCAGCGACAAGAAGCGCAACGCCGACAAGTCGAAAAATCACCGGAGCCCATCGGCTTGGGGACAATCGCAATGGCCGATGCAGCGACAGTCCGAACAACAGAATTGCAGAATAGGCGGTGCCAACTCGATGCGCCGAAACATCGACAATTCCATGCAACGCGAAAATGATTGCGCCGATCAATGCAGCAAGACGCAGCCGCTGATTCGTCCCGTCCTTGAGTGGTAAAACTCGCGGAACGATGCTGACAAACCCCGCGACAACCAAGAGCACGGCCGGCCACCCCAGCTCCGCCCACAGCCAAAGCCAATCGCTCTCCGGATGATGAGCACGCGTATCGCCGAAAGATGCTTCGCGAAAGATCGCGAAAACCGGTTCGAAATTTCCGAGCCCGATTCCGCACCAAGGCGAAGCGCGAATCATATGCCACGCGTCTTGAAAGATCAGCCAGCGAAAGTCGCTCGACATTCCAGGAACGCCGGGGGTGCGAAGATGAAATCGCTCGAAGGTTTCCCCGCCAAACACGAGCAATGCGGTCGACACGAGAAGAAGAACAGAAAAACCCAGAGCAAAAGGCGCGGCTCTCCCTTTACGCAACGCGACTGCGCCGATCCACAGCGCGCTTCCCGCAATCAGAATCAGCACACCTGCGCGCGAAAAATTCAGAATGATGGCCGCAATTAAAAGCGCAAACGCCAACACCCACACGATCCAACGTTTTCGACCGTGGCGCAGATCGTCCTGGCCGCAAGCGAGAGTAATAATCGCCGCAATTCCGAAAAGATCGCCGGTTTGATTGCGATTCGGGAACGGACCAAAGTTGCGGATGTTATGCCAAAACGGAGGCGCGATTTGCGCGAGATAAAGCACGATGCATGTCGCGGCCAGGAATACGATACCGCTGGCGAAAACGCGCAACTGAAATCGCGCAGCGCGCAGCTCGAGCTCCTGCGTGCTCGTGTAGTACAACCAACTCAGCCCCGCGATAAAACTAACGAAACAACCGAGCGTCAACCAAGGCTGCGGCGTAAGATCGACATTAAGTGGAATGCCGAAGTCGTTGATTAATGCCGTGCGCCATTCCGGTTGGAAAAACCAGCGCGCCGGGAGAAAGGCGATCGCGCCACAAACAGCAAGCGCA
>CATPCN010000609.1 GCA_955652855.1 uncultured Chthoniobacterales bacterium
CACGCTCATCGGCGGCGCGGCAGCGGCGTGGTCAGTTGCCGCCCGCGCCCAACAGCGCGAGCGAATGCGGCGGATTGGCGTGCCCTGCGGACGACGCGGTGTCGCAGGTTCGCGTCGGCGCCTTCCAGCAAGGATTGTAAGACGCGGGCTTGTCGTTACCTACTGTTTGTCATAGACGGCAACGTAATTGACCTGCTGCCCCTTTGCGTTGACACCCGTGCCCGTGAAGGTCAAGGTCTTGCCGTCCGCAGACAATGCGCGGGTCACTGTCTGGACCACTTTCCCGTCCTTCGTTCGGCTAAACTCCGCAGTAGAGTCGTTGACCATCTTGTAGGTGCTTGCGTCATAGTCTGCCACGCCTGTTACGGGGTAGGACTTCCCATCGTAGAAGTAGACCCCAAAGACCCCCTTCGTTGGATTGCCCTGCGCATCAATACCTTCAGTCGTGGCCCTGAAACCTTGTCCGACCGCTTCGTAAGTCAGGGTGCTGCTCCTCGGCGCTGGACCAGGACTAAATTTTGATTGTGCGACATTAAGCTTCCACGTCGTGCCTACCAAATTGCTCTGTGCAAACCCGATCTGTGGTGATGCCGTAGCCAATACGAACCCAGCCAAGATGACAACAACGAGACGGCACCTAACGATTGCACTGACTCTGTTCATGATCTCCTCCCTATGCTTATTCAAAAGGTCACACCGAAGCGCCGAGACAATAGGGCGGCCTGCTTCAAGAATAATGCCTGCCGAAGGCACCCACGTTACCGACCGAACGGTGATTGCGGCATATCCCGTCGTGATAGCCGAGGCTACTCTACTTTTACGTGCTCTGTAAAGCTGCAGCCGAGCATCGCGCAGACGATGTGGGTCTGCGGATGGCCGCTATTGGCACCAAACGGACTCCCCCGCGCATTTCGACGAGGTCCGTTGTTGAGGGTAGACCGGAAGTCGTAGGCTCGCGTCGAAAATGACGAGATTCACCCAGAGCGGACGTCGACTGCCGTTTCCACCGTGAGGCAAAACACCGCGCTCAATTCAGTAGCGTGGTATGATGTAGTCGGTGGCCTGAAAGGGAGCGAATGGGGCGGCGATCGGCATCGACCGGCAAGACGGCCAGCGGACGTCGGAAGACGACCGTGCTGCGCTGCCGCGCCGCACTTCCTCAACCTGATCAGGAACTTCACGCCGTTCTCGACACGATCGACTACGGGATCCTGTTCATGGACCCCGACCTTCGCGCCAAGCTGATCAACCGCGCATTCCGCAAAATGTGGGATATCTCGGATGAATTCATCCGCGAGACCAGCCCGACGATGCGCGATCTCGTCACCCATGTCTGGGGTAAAAATCTCTATGACGTCCCAGCGGATCAATTCGAGGAATATGTCGAGAAGCGTGTCGAGGCGGTGCGCAAGGGTACGGCTTCCATAACGGAAATGCGGCTGCGCGATGGGCGGGTCATCCAGTTTCAGACGCGACCGCTGCCGGACGGCGGCCGTATGCTGACCTATTTCGATATTACCGATCTGAAGCGCAGCGAGGAAGCGGCAAACAGGGCGCGTGATGTCGCTGAGACGGCGCTGGCTGACCTCAAGATTGCGCAGGACCGGCTGGTTCAGACGGAAAAGCTTGCATCGCTCGGTCAGCTAACGGCAGGCATCGCGCATGAGATCAAAAACCCGCTTAACTTCGTCAATAACTTCTCGGCGCTTTCGGCGGAACTGATCGACGAACTGGACGAGACCATGGCCCCGGCTCCGCTCGATCAGAAGATGCGCGGTGACGTCGGTGAACTGACGCAGATGTTGAAGTCCAACCTCGCAAAGGTTGTTCACCACGGGAGGCGCGCCGACTCCATCGTGAAAAACATGCTGCAGCACTCCCGTGAGGGTTCCGGTGAGCATCGTCCCGCTGACATCAACGCGATAGTCGATGAGAGCCTGAACCTCGCCTATCACGGTGCTCGAGCAGAAAGGGCGGGTTTCAGTATCGCGTTGCAACGCGATCTCGATCCATCCGTCGGCATGGCTGATGTCTATCCGCAAGAGATCACACGAGTCCTGCTCAATCTGATATCGAACGGATTTGACGCCACGACCAAACGTAAAGTGGAAATCGGTGACGGCTTCGAGCCAATCCTTTCCGCTACGACGAAGAATCTCGGAGACAAGGTTGAAATCCGTATTCGCGATAACGGGACCGGTATCCCGGAAGAGGTCAAAGAGAAAATTTTCAACCCGTTCTTCACGACCAAGCCTTCGGGCGAAGGTACCGGGCTTGGCCTTTCGATGAGCCACGATATCATCGTAAAGCAACACGGCGGCAGCATAGATGTCGAGACGGAGCCCGGACTTTTCACTGAGTTCAAGATCGTATTGCCGCGGACGAACCAAAGGTAACCCGCCACAACCATTTTACCGGCTGACAGCGTCAAAATTTGCTGCAGTGCATGAGTCTCTTGTTGGCACGAAACCGACATGGCTGGTGCTGTCGGCGATGTCCGAAGTTGGGGGTAGACCGGAAGTAACCGCCGATTGTCAAAACGACGCTTTTGACCCAATGTATGGTCCGGCCGTGCGTTGCAAGAG
>CATPCN010000610.1 GCA_955652855.1 uncultured Chthoniobacterales bacterium
GGCAAGGACATACCATCGCGCTGATTAGCGGCACGATAAAACCGCTAGCGCTGCACGCGGCTGCGCTGCTCCAAGCGCAACTGGCCACGCGTGAAGTAGCGTCCAACATTATGGTGAAAGCAACAGACGTCGAAGAAATCGCCGGGTGTTGGACGGGACGCGTCGTGCGCGGCGCGGACTCGACGCGACTCCCGCTGGTTGGAAAAGAAAAAGCACTCGCCGTCGGCAAGCTGGCACGGCAATTGGAGATAGACCTGGCGCACAGCTACGCCTACGGCGACACCGCGGACGATCGATGGATGCTGGCAGCCGTTGGCTTCCCCATTGCTGTGAACCCCTTGGAAGAGCTCCAAAGCATCGCGGGGCTGCACGGCTGGCCAATCATGTGGTGGAAGGAAAGCAGCAAGCGTGTAAGGAACTCCAGGATAAGAGCAAAAGAGCAAACCTGCGGCACTCGCACCGATCCGCAATTCACCGCGAAGGCTAGCGCGAGCGACGCACCTACAACGCAGCACCTATGAGACTAGACGCGTCAGTAAGAGTTGGGAAGAACGGATAAACGATGACACAAACAGGCTACCCACAGAGTTCTAGAATGAGCGCGCCAGTGGATGACGGTCTCATCGTGCGAGGCTGCGTTGATGGGGGCGCCGTCGCTACGGGGCATGGCTCACTGGCCTGGCTTCGCCACGAAGCGGCTATCACGTGGGCGGCCTGCGGAGCGTTTGAGTGGGTCACGTTAGCTTACCTGGGCGTCTCGGCGGTGTTGATAGCCGCTTCTGCCGAGAACTTAGCCCACGCCCGAAGATTGGTCGCGCTTCAAGCGGCGGTGGCATCCTTGATTCTTCTGTTGTGCCGTAAGCAATCACGAACCGGAGAATACGAAACCACTTTTGCGCGGCGTTGGTGGCACTTTTGGCGCCACTGGTATCCGCATCTGTTCTTCTTATTTTGCTTCGAAGAACTCGGCCAGCTCATGCATGTTGTGACACCAAACTGGCAGGACGCTAAGCTGATCGCCTTCGATCATTGGTTGACGGGCGTGCATCCCTCCGTTTGGCTCGAGCAGTTCGCCACGCCCGCACGCAACGACATCATGCAGTTCGCTTATCTGACCTACTTCGTTTACCTGCTGGTTCTGGGCGGCATTTTGTACTACCGGCGCGATTGGCGAGGATATTGGTCGGTGATGACCTACTCCGCGGTGGGATATGCGATCGGATACATCATCGCCATATTCTTTCCCGTGGAGAGCCCCTGGTTCGCCATGGCCGGAGCATGGCACGCGGAATTGCGGGGCGGGGCGCCTACCGCGCTAATTAATTTCATCGAACATTTTGGGCGTGTGCGTGGGGCGGCTTTTCCCTCTGAACACGTGGCCGGATCTTTCGCAGCACTTTGGGGCGCGTGGCGGCATCGCCGCTGGCTTTTTTGGATTATGTTGCCGCTGGTGATGGCCATGTGCGCATCGACGGTTTGGGGACGCTACCACTACATCGCGGATATATTTGCGGGGATGGTAACCGGCACGCTGGGCTTTATAATCGGCGAACGAATGATGCGCAAGGACGAAGTGCTCGGAACACAGCGTTAAAAACTACGCGAGTTAGAAGCTATGGGATGGGCGTGTTGCGCGGTGAATTAGCTTCTTCTATCGATTGTGCGGTACGTAGCAGAAGGTTTTCACCGTTCGCTTTGCCGATAAGTTGCAGACCGATGGGCAGCCCCAGGGAATTTGTGCCGATAGGAACCGACAAAGCCGGAACTCCTGCCAAGTTCGCGGGGCGATTCAACCGCAGCAACAGCGCACGAGTTGGATAGTCGCGCCCCCCAACGCTGGTGGTCTCCTCCTCTACCAGCGGAGCCGCGATCGGCGTTGTGGGCACAACGAGGGCATCCAGTTTGGCGTCGGCCATCGCGCCCGCAAGTTGTTGCATAAATTTGTCGCGCATCTCCAGCGCTTCCAGGAATTGCGTGGCCAGCACACGCGTTCCCATTTCAAGGCGTGAACGAACATCTTCGCCGTACTCAGCGACGCGTGACGGGTACCAACCCGATTGTTGGTGATAGTGGGTAGCCTCCGCCCAAGCAATCTGATTCCCCGCGTCTTCGGTTTTGTCCAATAGCGGCAAGGATATCTGCTCGATCTGAACACCTTCTTTGCGCAAAGCGTCGAGCGTAACCTCGAAAGCCGTGCGCACTTCCTCGGAAATTACTTCAAAGAAAAACTCGTTTGGCACGCCGAGTCGAACTCGATTGAGTTTCGCGGCCGGCCCTTTTGTGGGAGGACGCTCGCTTATGACCTGAAGGAGACGCGCGGCGTCTTGCGCAGTGCGGGCAAGGGGTCCCACACAATCCAGCGTGGGGGAGAGGGGAATTACGCCATCGGCCGAAACTTTTCGCGCGGAGGGCTTCAGGCCCATGATGCCGCAAAGCGCCGCGGGGATGCGAATGGATCCGCCGGTATCGGTGCCGATCGATCCGAAGCAAAGCCCGGCAGCCACTGCCGAAGCCGAGCCACTCGACGAGCCGCCACAAC
>CATPCN010000611.1 GCA_955652855.1 uncultured Chthoniobacterales bacterium
ATCAACATCTTCAGTGCGTTTGATTCCTTCCGGCGTCAGTTCAAACGCCCAAGCGAGAATTATCGCCACTGGAAATCCGATGATCAGCAAGAGCACAACCAACCGCACGGCCCAGTTCGGAATTTCGAAGAAGGGAAAGACTTGCGTCGCGATCTGGATTAGCAGCCAGCCAACAACGGCGTAGGCGACCGCGACCTTGTAAACGTTGCGCCGCTTCAGCTCCGTGAAGAGATTGCGCGACCGCATTACCGTCTGTCCTCGCAGAGCTTCTGAAACGCGGGCTCATTCCGCAGCGGGTCCCATATCGGATCGAGGCGCAGCAGCGCAGGCGTGACAGGAGGGCCGTAAAGGGTACTCTGATATGGGATATGCAGGAGGCGGGTGAGAATCAAGATGGCACGGGCGTGGTTCCCCACAATCGCGTCGATGACGGCGATATTCTCTTCGGCGCCTGGACCTCTGATCGCGTTGTTCTTCAATAGTGCTTTTACCCGGTTTGCCACCGCATAGGCGGAATTCTTATCGTTGAACAGCGCATAAGCTCTCGAGAGCCAAATCGCCGCGAAATCGTTACTTGGCTGGTTTCTGCATAGAGGCGCGAGTACATCGCGGGCTTGTTCAGCATTGGCTCTTGCTCCAGCGCTATCCCCGGCGAAGCGCTGAGAGAAAGCCAGGAGCGTGCGGAAGATGCCTTTCTCGATCTCGGAACGAAAGCGGTATCGAGTAAATCGCTCCTGCAGCAGTCGCACGGCTTCGCTGTGGTTCCGTTCCAACCACAACTGCTCGATCTTAGTTGCAACCGCTGTGACTGAGGGAGTGACCGCGTCCACCTTAGGTAGAAGTTTGGCAGCTTCCTGGAGATTACCGTCAGCCTGATAAAAGCTTGCCTTTGCTGCCATCACATCGGGATCGTTTGGTTGGACGTCGAGCGCTCGATCGAGCGCCTTTCTTGCGGCTTCCGACTTCCGAAGATCGCCGTAACTGAGTGCGGCGTTGGCCAGCAAATCGGTGTTGCGCGGGTCGAGAACGAGCGCTTGCTCCTGGTAGGCAACGGCTTCATCCAGATGTCCCTGCCGCCGAGCAATCCGCGCCAGAGCAAAAGGGACATCGCTGCTGCCTGGCAACATGTTGCTGACCTGTCGATAGGTGGCTTCCGCTGTTGGCAAGTCGCGCAGCACTAGGAGTTGGTAATCGGCCAGCGCGAGCAGAGTTTCGGGCGAGTTCGGCTGAAGCTTCTGCGCAGTCTCCAACGCACGTTTTGCCGCATCGCGCCGAGCCGGCGTCGGGTCGTCCGGAGTGGAATACGCTTCGGAGTCCACACGCGAAAGTTTCGCCCAGGCGAGCGCAAAACCTGGATCGAGCTGGACCGCGCGTTCGTAAAAATCAGCGGCCTTGAGGTTGGCATAGACTGAATGCAGTCGTTGCCCTTCCGCCGCGACGCCGCGTAGATAGGCGTCATAAGCGTCGGGGTTGTTTGTCGGTTTTACGGCCAGCGCTTGCTGCTCGCGACCAGTCAGCTTCGCTTGTAGCGAATCTGCGATCGATTTCGCGATCTCGCTTTCGACTCCGAAGATGTCGGTCAGTCTTCTATCGTAGGTATCGGCCCAAAGATGTGAATCGTTCGCTGCTTTAATTAGCTGCACGTTTACGCGCACGGCGTCGCCATTCTTCTGCACGCTTCCTTCGACAATGTGAGCTACTCCAAGTTGCTTCGCGATCTGAGGTAGGTTTTCCGGCGCGCTCTTGTAATGCTGAGTGGAAGTGCGCGAGATAACTTTCAGATCGGCAATCTTGGCCAGACGCGTCAGGATCTCGTCCTGGATGCCTTCGGCAAAGTAAGCGTTCTCCTTGTCGCTACTCAGGTTCTCGAATGGGAGAACGGCGATCGATTTTGTTACAACCTCTGTCGGCTCGCTCTGTTTATTTGGCGCGGTATAGCGACCCGCCAAAAACAAACCAACGGAGATCGCCCCGGCGATGACAACGACATAAATCCAGGCGCGACTACGCGTCGATTTTGTCGGCAATTCGTCTGCGACCTCTGTTCGCTTCAATCCTTCCGGGGTTAGTTCTAACGCCCACGCAATTATTAATGCAATCGGGAAGCCAATGCCGATTGCCAGTACAATGAGTCGCACGCCCCAATTCGGAATTTCAAAAAACGAAAAAACTTGCGTCGCTATTTGAATCAACAGCCAGGCTACGACCGCGTACGTGATCGCGACTTTGTAAACATTGCGCCGCTTCAATTCTGCAAACAAGCTCGGTAGATTCATGGCAAAGATTGCCGGGAATCGGCCTCAGCCTTCTTCGGGGCAAAAACTTTTTGCACGAGCGTTTCGAAGCGCGGGTTGCCGCGGAGATCATCAAGCATCGGATCAACTTTAATTAACCTGATGTCGTTGACGCGTTCGCGGTAGGCTCGTTCCATTTCGTCGACCGCGCGCTCTTTGTCGCCCAAAGCCGAAAACATCAACGCGAAACCATAGGCAGGGACATAGCCCGATTCAGCCTTTTCAGTTAGACGCGCCAGGACTTTTTGCGCTTCCTCTCGCTGTCCTGCCCGTGCGTAGGCTTGCCCGAGTAACGCGAGGACATATGGATCGTCGCTTAGCTCGACCGCTTTACGATATTGGGCAATCGCCTCGTCAAGTTGACCTTTTAACTGCAATGTTTCACCGAGCCCCATGCGGGCGTTATAAAACCGAGCATCCATTTCAATCG
>CATPCN010000612.1 GCA_955652855.1 uncultured Chthoniobacterales bacterium
AGCGGATTAAAGATTGCTTCCGTGGGCACACATCCGTTTTCCCACTGGCGCGATCAACTCATCACTCAAGGCGAGCGTTATCAAGAAATCGTCAAGGATATGCAGCAACTCGCGCGCGCCAACCTCATTTTCGGATTGCACGTACACGTCGGCATACCCGATCGCGAAACCGCCATCCACGTCATGAATCAGGCGCGCTATTTTCTGCCGCACATTTACGCGCTCTCGGTCAATTCGCCGTTTTGGGTCGGGCAAAATACGGGCTTGAAAGGCTACCGGTTAAAAGTGTTCGAGCGCTTTCCGCGCACCGGCATTCCTGATGCGTTCGAATCGCTCTCCGAGTACGAAGATTACTGCAAACTGCTCGTAAAAACGGGCTGCGTCGATAACGCGAAAAAAATCTGGTGGGACATTCGACTGCATCCTTTCTTCGACACACTCGAGGTGCGCGTGTGCGATGCGCAATCGCGCGTGGACGACACCCTCGCGATCGCGGCGTTGATCCAGGCTGTCATCGCGAAGTTGTTCAAGCTGCTTCGACACAACACAACGTTTCGCGTTTATCGGCGACGGCTTCTCGACGAAAACCGCTGGCGCGCGACCCGCTACGGCATCGATGGCAAGCTGATCGATTTCGGGCGCGAAGCAGAAGTAGAGACGCGAAGTCTGCTTAACGAGCTGCTCGAATTTATTTCAACCGAGGTCGAGGAACTTGGCAGCAAACGCGAAATGGCGCACGTCGAACGAATCATGCGCGAAGGCACCGGCGCGGATCGACAACTCGCCGTGTGGGAGCGTGCGAATGATATGAAAGCGGTTGTCGATCATATCGTCGCGGAAACTTATGAGGGGCTGAATGTCGGTCGATCCAGTCATGTCGAGCGGAGTCGAGACATCCCGTTGCGATCGTCCCGGTAACATCACGAGATTCCTCGACTTTCGCTCGGAATGACGGGTTGCTGTTCCCGGATTTCCGCGTAATTCTGAACACCTCGAAAAATGCCTGACCGTTTAGTCACCGACACAATCGACTCCGAGCTGAGTCCGGGCGCGCGCAACGCGATCCAGGTCTGTCTTCGGTTGCAACCGGATGAGCGCATCACGGTGATTACCGACGAGGCGACCTGCGAAATCGCGGCCGCGCTGCAAGCTGAGATCGAAGAAGTGGGCGCGGAACACGCGATTTTTGTTTTGGAAAATTATTCGCACCGTCCGCTGCCCGCGATGCCGCAAATTATTCTCGATGATCTTGCGCAATCGCAAGTGTCGATCTTTTGCGCGCAATCGCAGCCGGGCGAGCTCCCATCGCGCATGCAGATGAGCGATGTCGTGAACAAGAAACACATTCGCCACGGTCACATGGTCAACATCACGCGCCAGATCATGATGGAAGGAATGCGCGCTGATTTTCGCGCGATCGATGCGCTCAGTCAGCGTTTGATCGAGCGCGCGCAGGCGGCGAAAAGAATCACATGCCGCACTGCCGCTGGCACCGATTTCGAAGCGGAGCTTTCGCCGAAACTGAAATGGTTGAAGACGAGCGGCATCATCACGAAAGAAAAATGGGGCAACCTTCCGGGCGGCGAAATTTTTACTTCGCCTGTAAACACAAACGGCGTGTTCGTCGTGGACAGTGTGGTCGGCGATTACTTGTGCGAGCGTTTTGGCGATCTCAAAGACAACCCGCTCACGATCGAAGTGGCGAACAACCGAATTGTCGATCTTCGCTCCGAGAACAAAGATTTGCGCGATGAATTTCGCGCCTACACGAGCACAGATGAAAACAGCAATCGCGTCGGCGAATTCGCCATCGGCACGAATACGGCCTGCACGCACGTCATCGGAAATATTTTACAGGACGAAAAAATCCCCGGCGTCCACATCGCGTTCGGCCACCCTTATGCCGAGCACACCGGCGCAAATTGGGTTTCCAAAACGCACATCGATTGCGTCGGCCGCGACTTTGATATCTGGTTCGACGGCGAGCAGGTGATGGCGCGCGGCAAATTTTTGGTGTGATCGATGGAACCGGCGATTCGTTCGCGGTTCAACGCTGATTTCACGCCGGAAAAGTACGCGGCGCTCTTGCGTTGCGTGAACGAAACGGAAAAATGGCCGGCCGATTTTCGTGTTTCGGAGTCGCCGATCTTTTTGTCGAAGGATTTTACCAACGAGGCGACGCGCGCCGCGGATGAGATTGTCGATCTTATCCGTTCGCCAGAACTCGCGGGGAATGCCGCGTCAGCGATACCGAAGGGTTTGGAAGTGCCTAACGAGTCGCCGCATCCGAACTTTCTCGTGGTCGATTTCGGGATTTGCGCGGAGGGCGATCGGCTTGTGCCGCGATTGATCGAGCTGCAAGCGTTCCCGAGCTTGTTCGGGTTTCAATTTCTGCTGCTCGGTTGCATGCGCAACGCTTATCCGGCGATTCCGCGTAATTGGACTTCGTCATTCGGCGGAATAAAAGACGACGCTTATCTGGAACTTCTGCGTCGCACGATCGTGGCCGATGTCGATCCAGCAAACGTGGTGCTACTCGAGATCGAACCGGACAAACAAAAGACGCGCATCGATTTCGCGGCGACGGAAACGTTGCTCGGCATTCGCTCAGCGTGTTTGACGAAACTGAAAAAGCGTGGCCGGCAATTATTTTACGACCGAGACGGAGTCGAGGTGCGGATCGACCGAATTTATAATCGCGTCATCTTTGATGAACTGATTCGCCGGCCCGATCTCGATCTTCCGTTTCGATTTCAGGATGATCTCGATGTGAAATGGGTCGGTCATCCGAACTGGTATTTCCGGATCAGCAAACATTCGCTGCCATTTTTGAAAACGGAGCACACCGCACCTGCGTTTTTCGCGGATGAATTCCCCCCGGCCGACAAGATCGACAATTACGTTTTGAAGCCGCTCTACTCATTCGCCGGGCTCGGTGTGGACATGGAGCCGACGCGCGAAAAATTGAGTACCCTCGAAAAACCGCACGAATGGATCTTGCAAGAGAAAGTGCGTTACGCGGAGTTTGTGCCGACGCCTGAAGGTCCAAAATCAAAAGCCGAAATCCGGATGATGTTTGTCTGGCCAGAGGAAGATCCCGATCCAATCCTCGTGAATAATCTTGTTCGAATGAGTCAGGGCAAAATGATGGGCGGCGATTTCAACAAAGACAAAACGTGGGTCGGTTCCAGCATCGCACTGCACGAAAGTTGAATCGCGGATTACGCAGATTAGATTTTATTTTGCATCATCTGCGCGACCTCAGCAGATGTCCGTACCGGAACGATCTCGAAATCCATCAAGTCTTTCCAGTTGTCGATCCAGAGCGGGAACAGCGACTCGTCTTCGGTTCTCATCAGTTGGTAGCAGGTCGTAAGATCGACATCGATCCAGCTGGAGATGTACTCCAGACCTTCTGGCATCATCCGGCCTTTCTCGCGGAGACGTCGATAAATTGCAGGCGCATCTTTGAAGCGCTCGACGACCATGTAAAGCATGGCGTTTTATTTCAATTCTTCGTTTGTTTCGGCGAAGGCGTTGACGGCGAATTCCAAATCTTCGCGCGAATGCGCGGCGCTCACTTGCGTGCGAACGCGTGCGGTGCCGTGCGACACGACCGGATAAAAGAAGCCGATTACGTAAACGCCTTTCTCGAGCATGCGCCCGGCGAACTTTTGCGATTTCGCGGCGTCGCCAAGCATAATCGGGACGATTGGATGCGTGCCGGGCTTGATCGTTAGGCCACGCTCGGTCAGCGCGGCGCGAAAATATTTCGTATTCGCTTCGAGCTTGTCGCGCAATTCGGTCGATGCGCTGAGCAACTCAAGCGCTTTCAACGATGCGGCGACGACTGGCGGGGCGATCGTGTTCGAAAACAAATACGGGCGGGATCGCTGCCGCAAAAGATCGACAATCACTTTGCGCCCGCTGGTGTAACCGCCGCTCGCGCCGCCGAGCGCTTTGCCGAGCGTGCCCGTAATTATGTCGATCTTACCCATCACGCCGCAATGCTCGTGCGTGCCGCGCCCGGTCTTGCCGAGAAATCCGGCGGCATGCGCGTCGTCGATCATGGTGAGCGCGTTATATTTTTCGGCAAGATCGACAATCTCCTTGAGGTTCGCGATCGTTCCGTCCATCGAGAAACAGCCGTCGGTTGCGATGAGTTTGAAACGCGCCCCGCTCGCCTCTTTCAATTTTGTTTCGAGATCAACCATGTCGTTATTCTTGTAACGAAACCGTTGCGCTTTGCAGAGCCGGATGCCGTCGATGATCGACGCGTGATTGAGTTCGTCGCTGATCACTGCGTCTTTTTCGGTCAGCAGGGTTTCGAACAGACCACCGTTCGCATCGAAGCATGATGGATAAAGAATGGTGTCCTCGGTCCCGAGAAATTTTGTGAGCGCGGCTTCGAGTTCTTTGTGAATGTCTTGCGTGCCGCAAATGAAACGTACGCTCGCCATGCCGAAGCCGTGCGTGTCGAGCGCTTCTTTCGCCGCAGCGATCAGCGCGGGGTGATCGGCCAGGCCGAGATAATTGTTCGCGCACATGTTGAGCACGCGTTTGCCGCCGACGATCTCGATCTTTGCATCCTGCGGACTGGTGATGATGCGCTCCGTCTTATAGAGCCCTTGCGATTTAATTTCGTCGAGCGTTTGCGAAATCTGCTTTTCAAATTCGGGAAGCATGATGAAGCGCAAATTAAATCTGGAAACCAGGAAGCCAAGAAGTCTTAGCAGACAAGATCGACATTAATCTTTCCAACCCTGTGCCATCCACAGCGGGACGTTTTCGAGATCGTTCACCGTCGCCTCTTTTTTTAGGACGATCTGCGCATTCAGCGCGTGGCGTTGCATGAACACGGCGAGTTCCTGCGACCAGGAAACTAAATACGCGTCACTTTCCCAACCGAATTGCGACTGCGGCGCGGGCGGCAGCGCGAGCGGAACCTGTCCTTCCGATAAAACTTCGGCGCCCCCGACAAGCCAAAGACGATTGCCGGATTGCAATGTCCGCGTGATGGCCTGTTCTAAATCTTCGAGCGGATGGGACGACATCATTTTCGCCTTCAAGAGATCGTAACGATGAACGCGATGTTCGTTCATCGTGGGCACGGTTAGCCATGGGGCGACGCCGTGGTAATACCAATTAAACGAGACGCCGGTGATCCACGGGTTCACGACGATGAGATCGTCCGCGGTCGCGCCGGCCAGCTTTTGCGCGACAATGTCGATGTTCGTTTGGCGTTTCGTAATTGTTGGCCACGCGGCAAATGGCAACGCGATTAGACAAGCCGCGACCAATGCCAAACGCGCGGCGCGAATCCATGCGATTTGAGAAAGCTGCGCGACGATCAGATCAAGAGCCGCTGCTAAAATAAATAGCGGCGCCAGGTAATACCACGGTTGCGTGACGTAACTGAGGCGCCGGAGAAAAGCGTAGTAAGCGATGATTGATGCGAACGCCACAGACAGACCGAACAGAAGAAGCGTCGCGGATTTCTCTCGCCAAATAATGCGAATGCGCCAAACCGCGCCGCCAATTGCGAGCGCCACGAGAAAATACCACACCAACGGCATGATTTGGAATGGAGCGCCGAGCGCAAAGTTCAAATTGCCCCAGAGCCAATCGACGCGCCCTGGATATCGGAGCACGACGTTCCAATCGGCCGAACCGGCATACGATTTCAAATAAGGAACAACGGAGAGCGCGCAAAGAACGGCGCCGCTCAGAAAAACGATTGCCAACTTCCCGCGTTGTCGAATCAAGCAGACTGCAATCGCCGCGGACGCAATCGAGAAAACGAGAACGATGTCGTTGATGAGATATTGAACGCACGCGACGAACGTGAGGAACGCAGCGAGGATCCACCGCGGCGACGGATCGGCGAGCAGTCGCGTGGCAAGACCGAACGCGAGGGCGATCAAAATGCTTCCCACTCCATAAGCACGCAGCGACGTGCTCCATGTCAGAAAAGTTGTGTTCAGACCAAGTAGCACCAGAAAAAGCAAGGGCACTCTTTCGCCAATCAACCGCGAGTTGATCCAAGCGACGCAAAGGAACGCGAGTCCCACCGCGAAACCGAAACCGCGCAGCGCGAAATCACTGCATCCGAACAAATTTGTGTAAACGCGGAGCGTTAACGGAAACGGCGGCGGAAACGCTTCATGTTGAAAGTTCGCCGCGATATCCGACACGCTCGGCAAGCGCGCGAGCTGCAACGCTCCACACTCATCCCGCCAAAGTGCGCCGGCGTGTGTCGCGCGGGCGATTAAAAGAAAAGCGACCGTCAACGCGAGCAAGATCGAGATGATCAATTCGGCGCGTTTGATGATTTCGATGCGCATCTCGTAGCGACTTTTGTCTGTCGCAAGGAACATGTCGATCTTGTGACTGAGAGATTCCTGTTATTTAGCGCAAAATGACAGTTGCGGGGTTGTGAATAACTGTTAATAACTTCCCGGCGATCCAAATTGAGCCGCGCTGACCTTCTCAAACCTTCTTTCACTGCGTTCGCAGCGCTTGGCGCAATCCTTCTCTCTGGATGCGAAGCGACCAAAACGAGTTCGCGCACTCTTCCCGCGTACGAAGCGCCGATTGCCAGGACCGATTTTCAGAACGTTCGCACGACTGCTTACACGCACACCGAGGCGGACCACACTCAATACACGAATCACAATGCTCTCGGCGGAGAACTGCACGCCGCCGGTCCGGCGATTCATCGAGCGGAAAATGTGGCGCGCGCCATTCCGGTCTCCGACACCGACGATGTCGATATTCGGCGCGTATCGAATTCAACGTTCCAACCATTCTCTCTGGAGGAGTCAAGATCGACAACGACCACGGTGAAGACTACGCGAGTGACAAAGACGACGCGCGGATCGAAACGGGCGGTGGCAGTTTCAAAGAAACCGCCAAGAATCGGTAGCGCAGCGGCGGATTGGGGACGTTGGCCGATGGGAACGACGTTCCGTTTGATTTCGACCGGACAAATTTATCGCGTGGATGATTACGGTTGGGCGCTCTCCGGCCGCAACACGATCGATCTCTACATGGCGACGCGGCGCGACATGAACACGTGGGGGGCGCGTCAGGAGCCGATCCAAATTTTGCAATGGGGCGACCGGCAGGAGAGTCTGCGCTTCCTCGAATCAAAACAGAACTACAAACACATTCACCGCATGGTCCTGGAGTTGCAAGGCAACGAGCAGGAAGCGGCGGCGTTGCAGTAATGTCGATTTTCGAAGCAACAACCGAGAGAGGAAAATAATTAAAAGCTTAGCTTTGCAAGCCCTGCGCCGTTGGCAGATGCGCAATCGAATACTTTCGAGCGCTGCGATTTGGAATGTCGGCCGCATCACATGTTTTTTGCGGATGCGACTAGCGAGCGGACCGCAGTAGAATTTCTCTTCCTGTCATTTCGGGCGAAGTCGAGGCGCGTAATTCGCGGTTCAGCGCTCGCTCCAATCGAGCACGATCTTGCCGGAATTGCCGGATTTCATGAGCTCGATCGCTTCTTTGAATTGGGTGTAAGGGAAGCGGTGCGTGATGACTGGCGAAATGTCGAGACCGCTCTGAATCATGGCGGTCATCTTGTACCACGTCTCGTACATCTCGCGGCCATAAATTCCTTTGATGGTGAGCTGATTAAAGACGACCAAATTCCAATCGATCGCAGCGCTGCCGGGCATGATACCGAGGAGCGCGATCTTACCGCCGTGAAACATGGCAGGTAGCAAATCGGTCATTGCTTTCGGGTTGCCGGACATTTCGAGCGCGACATCGAAACCTTCTTTCATGCCGAGCTGTTTCATTGCATCGGCGAGAGTGGCCGAACGCACATCGATCCCGAAAACATTCGGGCCCATTTTTTTGGCAAGATCGAGCCGATAAGGATTGATGTCGGTGATGACGACATTGCGCGCGCCGGCGTGCTGACAAATCGCAACGGCCATGCAACCGATTGGCCCCGCGCCGGTGATGAGCACGTCTTCGCCGATCAAATCGAACGAGAGCGCGGTGTGCGTGGCGTTGCCTAACGGATCGAAACAGGAGAGCACATCGAGCGGAATGTTGGGATCGGCATGCCAGACGTTTGATGTCGGGATGGACAAATACTCGGCGAATGCGCCTTGTCGATTTACGCCGACTCCCTGCGTGTTCGGACAAAGATGACGCCGGCCGGCGAGACAATTCCGGCAATGTCCGCAAA
>CATPCN010000613.1 GCA_955652855.1 uncultured Chthoniobacterales bacterium
AATTTCGCGCAGTAAAACCCGAAAAGCCGTCGCCAAACGATTTAAGATCACCGCGACGGGAAAAGTTTTGCGCCGTCATTCTTCCCGTCGTCATCTGCTTTCATCCAAGAGCTCCAAACGGAAACGCTACCTGAGCAAGTCGGCACGCGTGGACAAAACAGACGTGGCACGGATCAAAATGAATCTGCCGTTCGGTTGATTCGTTAGATCATTTCGCGATTTCTTCTTGATCCCGGGACACGCCGCGCGGAGTTTTATTCTCCGTCAGGGGCTATGGACCGAGGACTTACGAACCCCGCCAGGGCAGGAATGCAGCAACGGTAGTCTGATCCTCCTTGCCGTAGTTCTCTGGCGGATTTTTTGCCTAACGAGTCATTTACTCGTGGCCAATGAAACTGCTCAAAGTCAAAACCACACGCTTCTCCGATGTCGTGAAAAAATGCGGCGCGCCCGAAGTTTACACACTTTGGCAAAAGCCCGAGCAAGATCGACATTTTCAATCGATGCTGAAGAACAATCGCGTGATGTCGATCTTACGTAGCGAAAGTGGCAGCGAGTTTGGCTGCGTCGGATTTCACAAGCGAAAAGCCGCTAGTTATCTTGTCTTTCCGAAATCGCTTAAACGCTTTGAAAACAAGCGGATCGTCGGCATGAAATGGGATCTCGCTGCAACCTAAACGCGTGACCAAGCGAAGCATCATCGACGACGCACGCACTGAAGCCGTCGCATTCAGCAAAGAGGAGCTGTCCCGATATTCGCGCCATCTCATTATGCCCGACGTGGACATGGCCGGACAACGCCGATTGAAAGCGTCGCGCGTGCTCTGCATTGGCGCGGGAGGTCTCGGCTCGCCGGCCGCGCTTTATCTGGCGGCAGCGGGCGTCGGCACACTCGGTTTGATCGATCCCGACCATGTCGACCTTTCCAACCTGCAAAGACAAATCCTGCACGCGACTGTCGATGTTGGCCGGCCGAAATTGGAATCCGCGCGCGATCGAATTCTTGCGGCCAATCCAAACGTGAAAGTGCAATTGCACAAAGGCCGCTTCGCCGGCGACAACGCGATGGAGATCGTCGCCGATTACGACGTGATCGTGGACGGCTCGGATAATTTTCCGACGCGCTATTTGTCGAACGACGTTTGTGTTTGGGCGCACAAGCCGAACATCTACGGATCGGTTTTCCGATTTGATGGACAGAGCACGATCTTCGCGCCACATCTCGGCGGCCCATGTTATCGCTGCCTTTTTCCCGAACCGCCTCCGCCGGGAACCGTCCCAAATTGCGCGCAGGCCGGCGTGCTCGGCGTTTTACCCGGCGTGATCGGCACGATCCAGGCGCTCGAAGCGATCAAGCTCATTATCGGCGTGGGCGATTCGCTGGTCGGACGACTGCTTCACTTCGATGCGCTCGCGCTCAAATTTCGCGAATTCAAATTGCGCCGTGACCCGAAGTGTCCGGTTTGCGGAGAGCAGCCGGCCATTTTCGAGCCGATTGATTACGAACAATTTTGCGGAGCGACGACAACATCGACAGTCCCCGCGATCTCGGTGCAGGAGTTGAAACGAAAGATTGATGCGCGCGAAACGCTTGAGTTGATCGATGTGCGCGAGCCGTTCGAATATGAAATCGGAAAGATCGACGGCGCGAAATTGATTCCCCTCGGTGATTTGCCCGATCGCGTGAACGAAATCAAGCGCAATGGAAACGCCGTCGTGGTGCATTGCCACACCGGAGTCCGCAGCGCGCAGGCTGTCGAATTTTTGCAGCGCAGTGGCTTCAGCGACGTCTTTAATCTCGAAGGTGGCATCGCCGCCTGGTCGGAAGAAATTGATCCTACCGTCCAGAAGTACTGAGCGCTACTTAACGACTCCCGCCAGCTCTTGCGCTAAGGGAACGTCGTCCCACCGGCGAAGCAGCTCTCCGTTTCGTCCAAAGACGAAAACGCGGAAGGTTGATGATTGAAGCTGGCTGCCAAGTTGCGAAACGGCGGCGCCATCGAAATCGGTAACAACAAAAATGTCGCGGCGCGCATCCTTGTCGATCTTCTTCGCCTCGTATCGCGATTGCAGTTGCTTGGCCTCAGCATCGACACGATGCCGCACCACCGCCATGAAAACCATGCGCAGTGGGGCGCTGCGTTTTTTCTGAAAGTTAATCACCGTGATCATTCGATAGGTCGGATTGCCCAGGCAGACATCGGGAACGCGATCGCCCACGACGTGCGCTTTTTCCAAGTCGGCCGTGGTCGTCAAAACAATCACGCTGACGTGCCCGTCGCTTGTGAGGAGTTTGTTGCCATCGATATCGATGAAATTCAGCGTGTAGATTTGGCCGACGGGAAGATCGGCGCGAGCAACGAGGGCAACAGACAAGCAAACCGCGGTGCAGAAAAAGAATTGGAGCGCACCACAAATCATCGGTAAAGACGTTCGTGCACTACTTGCGATTGTCGATCTTGTGCGTTGTCATTTTGAGCAGCTGCGAACGGATGATCACTTCGCGGCAGGCGCAGCTGCTCAAAGATGCAGACTCAAAAGCAGCGCAGAATGATTTTCCTCGCGCGATCAATCTTTACGAAGCGGCGCTCGATGACAGTCCGCGTTGCGCCGACATCCATTATAAGATGGCGTTGCTTTATGACGATAAGCTGAGCGACCCGGTGAGCGCGCTTCATCACTTCAAACGTTATCTGGCCTTGGCACCGTCGGGTTCGCATGCGGCCGATGCAAAAACTTTTATAAAACGCGATGAAATCACGCTGCTCACCAGTTTGTCGGGCGACTCGGTAGTCAGTCGCGCGGAAGCGGCGCGATTGAGAAATGAAAATCTAAATTTGCGAAAGGAGATTGAGGATCGTTGGGCGAAAAATCGCGGCAGCGCCGAAAAGCCGCAATCGCACGAAACGACGGTGAAAACATCGACAAGTGCCAAAACAAAATCCGAAAATAAGAACCAGACTTATGTCGTGAAGCCGGGCGACACGCTCGCTTCCATTTCGCGCAAGTTTTACAAAACCTCGGCGCGCTGGAAACAAATCATGCACGCCAATCGCGACAAGATCGACAATCCGGAAAAATTAAAAGTCGGCGAGACGCTGACGATTCCGTAAATTGCTGGCCGAAATTATGAGATCGATCATACGGATCGCACCGGACGTTGGGTGGCTGCCGGTAAGTTTCGCCAACGTTTATTTTGTCGGCCGGCCGGGTGGACCGTGGGTTTTGATCGACGCCGGAGTTCCCGGATACGCATCACAGATCGTGGCCGCGGCAGAGACACGCTTCGGCGCGGGCGCGCGACCTGAAGCAATTCTTCTGACGCATGGTCATTTCGATCATGTCGGCTCCGCCGAAAAACTTGCGGAAAAATGGGACGTTCCAATTTACGCGCATCGTCTCGAGCTTCCTTACGTGACCGGGCAGTCGGCGTTTCCTCCGCCCGACCCGACGGTGGGCGGCGCGATGGCATTCCTTTCGCGATTCATTCCAGCGCGCGGTTGCGATTTGCGACCAAGAGTGCGCGAGCTGCGGCCGAATCAATTGCCCGGGATCACGGGTTGGGAATGGTTTGCCACTCCCGGTCATTCGCCCGGCCATGTTTCTTTCTTTCGGCCATCGGACCGCGTTTTATTGGCCGGCGACGCTTTCGCCACGATGAATATGGATCGCTGGAGCGGACTCGTCAGCGGCGAGCAAGTGCTCGCGCGCGCCGGTGCGCCTTTCAATGT
>CATPCN010000614.1 GCA_955652855.1 uncultured Chthoniobacterales bacterium
AGTTCGCAGCAAGGCTCGCCCTCGCCAGCGGTAGCTGATCGTGTTCTCGTTAGATGCTAACAACGTTCATTTGCTAAACGCCACAATGTTTTCGGCCTCTCCTGCTGGCGCGATTTGCCAGTATCGCGCCGCTTCTTCCGGCAGGACCAACTCGCGATAGTTCGCATAAAGCATGGCTGGCGTCGAATGGCCCAGTTCAGCGGCAACTGCAGGCGCATTGTTTGTCGTGGCGAGCCGGTAACTCGCGAAGGAGTGACGCAAGCCGTTCTTGGGCCAGCTTGCTAGGCCAGCTTTTTTCCGCGCGCGTTCTAGTTTGATTCGCGCCGCTACCGGAACCAACCGCCCTTTCATGCCGCCATATGGTTGAAGCCATGCCGCGAGGTTTTGTTGGATAGGAATGATTCTGCGTTTGGCACTCTTGGCCTTTGCCGCTTTCACTTCGATATGGCCGCGTGCGAGATCAACTTCGCTCCAATCAAGTCGCTTGATTTCCGCATCACGCAGCCCAGCGAACGCACCTACGGCCAGCATGGGTAAAACATCAGGACTCACGCTCTGCGCGGCTTCCAACAGCGCGCGTAGTTCATCCACGGAAAAGATTTGCGGCGGCTTGTCGACCAGCTTCGGTTTTGCCGTAAACTCGATGGGATTTTCGCTTATCATCCGACGCTTCTTGGCGTAGCTAAACAAGACGCCGATGTTCGCCCGGTAATTCGCCCGGCTCTTTGGTGAAAGCGGAAGAGCGCGCAACCAGTTGTCCATCTCCTCCACGGTGATGCTCGCAATGGGCCTGTTTCCAAAGTCGCGACAGAAGTGCGTGAAGCGTTTTCGGAGGTCCGCTAGATACGCGCCGCTCATCCCGTCGCTTCGCTTCGCTCCAATCACTTCCTCAGCGAGCTGCGCAACTGTGATTTTGCACCGCCGGATTTGCTCCAAGTAATCCACTCGGAATTTCACGGCGTCGTTTATTGTCTCGCCGTATTCCGAAAGTTTCTTTCGCGCTCGGATGAAGTCGGACAGTTCGTGTTGTGGCAGGCCAATCGCTTCCCTTCCGTGGCGCTCGAGTGCGGTCTTTTGTCTGCGGCACTCGGCCTCAGCTTCGGCGCGGTGTTGAAAGAACTTGCGCCCCTTCCCATATGCGCGAAGATCGACGACGAATTTATACTTTGGATGGTGTCGGTATCGGAGGACTGCGAGTTTTGGCTTTTTCACACCGAAATTATGCCATACCGTCAATATGCCGTCAACTGGCAATCTGGTCGGCCATCGATATCATCACGTAAGTCTATTATATTCAACTGGTAAGGCTGGGTAGCTCAGTTGGCAGAGCAGTGGACTGAAAATCCACGTGTCGGCGGTTCGATTCCGCCCCCAGCCACGCTTCCCATTTAACCGATAGTAAGTTATTGATTTCGCCTCCATGTCTGATTCTGAGACGAAAAGATCCGTATGAATAAATCAGAATGATGGAGCCTTCGACGGGTATACTCTCCGCAGAACGCCGGCGTACCATTCTTCTAATTTTGGTCATGCTGCTACCTTTAGGTCTCAGCATATTTTTTGTCGGCGCCGCGCGCTCGAGCCCAACGTCTCATGACCGCGGCGCGCCGCAAAAGGAATCAACACAATCAATCGGTGAGGGCCGCCTTGTTATAATCATTGTCGACAGCTTACGGCGCCAGGCGGTGGAAGAATTGATGCCGAATCTAAAAGCGCTCGCACAGGACCGCGCTTCAACTTACCTCGATGTCCACACCGCCAGTGGCAACATGAGCTTGCCGTGCATTCAAACACTTCTGGAAGGACGCGAAAGTCCCTACGCCAGCATAATTCATGGTTTTACCGGCGAGCGCGGTTCCCACAGCGGTTTGCCGGTGGCTGCGGCGCGGGCCGGTTTGAACCCTGCGCTTATAGCAGACTTCATTATCCTTGGACTATATGGCCAGTACGGAAAGATTACCGTAAATCGTCCTGAGCTCGCGCGATCGGAACTCGGCTGCGATCTGGCCGCAATCGACAAGACGATGGATGTTTTGTCGGACAAAGATGTTCGGTTGATCATCCTGCACGTTGGAGGAACCGATAGCGTGGCCCACCGTTGGCATCCGGGTCACCCCGAGTACGAGCGTCACTATCGTGCGGTGGACGCAAAATTATCTGAGCTGATTGAGAGGCTGGATCTGAAGCACGACCATCTCATCGTCACCGGCGATCACGGTCATAATGAACGTGGTAATCACACGCCTTGGTCGGTGGCAATCTTTGCAGGCGGTACTTATCCGCAGTTGTTCGCGGCGCTCGGCTCGCTCGGCCAGTTGCAACAAGTCGACATGCTCTTTTTCATGACTTTCCCTCACAACCTGCCGCTGCCAATCGATTACGAAGGTCGCTACTTTGGAATAGAAACTCCGGTCAATTCTGCGGTGGCCACGCCCGAAATTCAGCGACGTCTCAATGCTTTCCGAGACGTTCAAGCCAACGTATTCAATGTTAGCCCGGAAAATCTTCCGAGCGCGATTGCCGAGAATCGAGCGCAGGCCCGTTCGGCTATGGAGGCTTCCTTTCAACGTGCATTACCTTTGCTAGTCCTTTTTCTTGCCTGGATCACCGTGGCATTTTGGGTCAACAACTCGTCCAGACGCCCCATTTGGCCACTCATCGCGATGCCGATCCCCGCGATCGCGCTCTGGCTTTGTACTCCCCCGGCCTTGGGGGTCGCACTCGCGTTTCTAATCGGAGTTGTTTTCCTTTTGTGGGCAATCAAGGCACGCGAGTTCCAGCGTCTTTGCTTTCTTTTTCTGCTGCTCGCGGCCGCCGCCGTGACCGCCTTCAATCCAGAACGCTCGCAGTGGATATTCTGGCATTACCCTATCCTTGTTCTTATTGCCGCTGGAACAGTGATTGTGTTGCTGCGCGAACATGACTTGCACGGTTGGCCGGCGGCGTTTTGCGCTGTTTCAATGTTCGTGTTGCCCAGCACTGGTTTTAAAACAGAACTCGCTCCTAATATCCTAAACGCGTGGTTGCTGGGTGCGGCTGTCATCTTGTTAGGCTTAATTGTGACTCGCCGGTTCCGGCAGATCCACCTTACGGGCAGAGCTTGGATCGCGTTATGTGCGTTGCTGATTGCGGGCAAATTGCTTCGCGGTCAACGCCCGAACATCGGCAGAATCCATAATGTCGTCATTGACTGGTTCCGACACTCGGCCGCCGGGCCGGTGGCAAGTGTAATTTTGTACCTTGGTTGCGCATCATATTTGGTTTGGATTGTTCGCGGACGGACCGCGCGAATCATGGTGGCCGCGACGATGTTAATTTTGCCGCTCTATTCTTCCTGGTTTGCGAAGCTCCCATTCGCAGTCTTAGCGGTGGTTTCAATCGTGCCGGTATTCTTTGCTGCGTGGGTCACCATTTTTGATGTTCCCGGTCCATTGAAAGACGAATCGGCTCTCAGTTCAGAGCGCTCTGGACTGTTTCTAACAACCGCGCTCGTAATAACCTTCTGGATGCTATTTCAGGGCTTTTTGATTCAAGAAATCGATTTCTCTTTCGCACTAAAGTTTCTCCCTGAAGGAGTATCAGGGTTGAAGGAGTTCGCTGTCGCTTTTCCTCTGACCTTCGTGAAATACGCATTGCCACTGGTCCTTGTTATTTTCATTTATGTCGGACTTCGGGGGTTGCTGGGGGCAAGGCAAGCAATGATTGCGGCGTTGATATTCTGCAATTTGAAATTGGCTGCCTTGCTCATACAGATTTTCGTCGGAGGACTCGGGACGAAGCAAAAGTTCTATGAGCTGGCTATATCTGACTTGGTGTTTGTCTCCCAGATCGAGCTGATCACTGCCTTAACCTATCTCGGTTTGGTTCTCAGTATGTCGGCTCGCAAGCAGGCAATGCTGCGACCAGCGAGTTGTTAGCTGACGACGATTGATCGGTTGGTAATCCGCTTTAAGGCTGCGTGTCTAACCGCAAGGTCTTCTTATTCCGTTCGTAACGCGGTGATCGGATTCACGTAGGTCGCGCGGCGCGCGGGGAGAAAGCAAGCGAGCAGGGCGGCGCCGGCGAGCATCAGACTTGAAGTAATCAGCGCGAACGGATCGGTCGGACTAACTTGATAGAGAATTTGGGAAAGCACGCGGCCCGCGGCCAATGAAAGCAGCAGCCCGACGAACACGGCGAGGGCGGTTTGTATCGCGCCCTGGCGCATGATCAACACGAAAACATCTTTGCGATGCGCGCCGAGCGCCATTCGAATGCCGATCTCGCGTGTGCGACACGCGACGGCGTAGGCTTTCACTCCGTAAACTCCAACGACGGCGAGGAGAAGCGCGATGACACCGAAAGCGCCGAACAGTGTGGCGCCAAGCTTAACGATCCAAATGCCCACGCTTCTTTCCATCAGATCAACCCACGGCGCGATTCCGAGAATGGGCAGGTCCGGATCGATTTCGCGCAGAGTCGAGCGCATAGTTGGGATCATTCCAACGACCGCTCGTCGATCTCGGGTGTTGAGGCGCACGTGCAGGACGACATCGCCATTATAGCCTTGGGCGAACGGAACAAACAATCGCGCGAGCGTCGTGTCGTTCTGAACATCGTGACGATGCGTCCCGACAACTCCGATAACTTCCATGTCGTTAGGCGAGCCATCCTTCGGTGGAACGGTGTAGCGAACATGCTGGCCGACCGCGTCCTCGTTCGGGAAAAGTTTCTTCGCCATCTCTTCATCAATGATGGCGACGCGCCGTCCGTCTTTGTCCTCGCATTCGGTCTGAGTGAAATCACGGCCGCGCAATATCTTCACGCCGATCGCGTCGAAATATCCCGGCGTACTCGCGGTATAAAGCGCCGTTGCACCTGGATCGGCCGCCTTCGGATCGTTCGGGAACGTTGCGCGCATCGACATGATACGTCGCGTATTGGTGAAGTTGTTGTAGGGCAGCATGGTTGCGACTCCGACAGCGGTAACGCCGGGTAGTTCGCGCGCGCGCTGCGCGATATTGAAGATTTCACGTCGCGCATCCCTCGGTTCCTTCTTAATCAGGGTGAAATCCATTTCGGTGATCAGATCGCCGGCAGCAATGAAACCAGGGTTCAAACCCGCGGCTTTGAGGGCGCCGCGGAAAAACAATCCGGCTGCGAACAGCAGCATCAGGGAAAGCGCGATTTGCGG
>CATPCN010000615.1 GCA_955652855.1 uncultured Chthoniobacterales bacterium
CACCTGGAGAAGACCGGAGCGATCCACTCGAATCGGCGGCAGGCCGTCCGCGATTTCCCAATCCGCATGAATGCCCGCCTCTTCGAGCGAGGGTGTAATAATCGCACGCAACTCCTCGAGCAGCTCGCCTACATCCACACCTTCCAGAACTTCTTCGCTGGCATCCGCCAGTTCCGTGGAGGAGAGTTTTAGAATGCTTTCGACAACGGTCCCCAACGCCTGAAAATCCTTGTTGTGATTGGACTCCGCGTGTTTTCTAAGGTTGTGATACAGCACGGAGGCCGCCGCCGCCAGATTTCGAAGCTCGTGGGAGACAGCGCCGGCAACGATTCTTGAATTGGTCAACAGCTGCTTCAGCCCGCTCTCCTCGCGGTCGCGAATCAGTTCGGTCGCGCGCTGTGAAGCGCGCAAAATCATTCCCGGATCGACCCCGCGCTCGAAACGATAACTTGCGTCGCTCGGCAAATTGAGATTCCTCGCCGTGCGTCGAATGCTAGCCGGCAAAAAATAAGCGGCCTCGAGCAGAACGTTCCGTGTCGATTCAGTCACGCCCGTTTCTTCGCCGCCCATTATACCGCCAATGCCGACGACGCGTTCCTGGTCCGCGATGACAAGGTTTTCTGGTTTGAGCGAATACGTTTTGCCATCGAGCGCGAGAAACTTTTCGCCGTCGCGCGCGAGCCGCACATTGATTCCGCCTTTGAGTTTGTCCGCATCGAACGCATGCGTGGGCTGACCCAGCTCGAGCATCACGAAGTTAGAGATGTCCACGATGTTGTTGATGGAACGAATTCCAGCGGCTTCGACTTTGGCGCGCAACCAACCGGGACTTGGTCCGACTTTTACATTGTCGATCTTGCGCGCGGAGAAAAACGGACATTCATGCAACGCCGCAATCGTCACGCCGGATTTTTTTATGTCGATCTTAACGTCGGCGATCGGCGCTTTGATTTTCTTTTCGATCAACGCCGCGATTTCGCGGGCGAGACCGTAATGACTGAGCAGATCGCCGCGGTTTGGCGTGATTTCGACATCGAGAATTGTGTCCGCCGGGAAAAGATCGACAATCGGCGCGCCGATTTTTGCGTCGGGCGACAAGATCAACAATCCGCTCGCGTCTTCACCGAAACCGAGTTCTATCGCGCTGCAAAGCATTCCTTCGCTCTCAACGCCACGCAGTTTGCTTTTCCGAATTTCCAATCCGTTAGGCAAAACCGCGCCGGGCAATGCGAGAGGGACTTTGTCGCCGACTTTGTAGTTCGTCGCGCCGCAAACGATCTGTCGCGTTTGGCCGCTGCCATCATCGACCTGACAGACGGTCAAGCGATCGGCGTCCGGATGCCGCGACGATGCGGTGATCTTCGAGACGATAACTTTGTCGAAGTTAGCGCCGCGTTTTTCGATCGCTTTGATCTCGACGCCGGCGAGCGTGAGCAACTCCGCGAGGTCGTCGATCTTGTCCGGAAGATCGACAAATTCGCGCAGCCAGTTAACGGAAAATTTCATTGCTCTTTCGCTGTCATCCCGAGCGGAGCGAGGGACCTCACAGTTGGTCTAGACCGAATGAGAGATGTCTCGCTTCGCTCGACATGACACGCGTTGTTTGTCGAATGGATAATCATCACGCGAATTGTTTGAGGAACCGCAGATCGTTCTGCGCGAACAAACGAATATCCGGAATGTCGAACAAGATCATGGCGAGCCGATCCATGCCGGCGCCGAACGCGAAGCCGGTCCACTTTTCCGGATCGTAAGCATCATCGCCGCGCGCCTTGTTCACTTTCTCGAAAACGGCCGGATGCACCATGCCGCAACCACACACTTCGATCCATTGTTCGCCGCCTTTGAGCGCTTTCGATTTCACATCGATCTCGAAGCTCGGCTCGGTGAACGGAAAATAGTGCGGACGAAAACGGACGGCGGTTTCGGCGCCGAAAAGTTCGCGCAGAAAAAATTCGAGCGCGCCTTTTAAATCAGCCACGCTGACGTTTTCATCGACATAAAGTCCTTCGATCTGATGAAACTGCGCGCTGTGCGTGGCGTCCACTTCATCGCGGCGATAGGCGGCGCCGGGGGCGATCACGCGAATCGGCGGCGGCGCAGATTGCATCGCGCGAATCTGCACGGTCGATGTGTGCGTGCGCAGAAGCCGGCCGTCGGGTAGATAGAAAGTGTCCTGCTCGTTCCGCGCCGGATGGTCGGGCGCAGTGTTCAGCGCGTCGAAGCAATGCCATTCATCCTCGACGTCGGGGCCGTCGGCGAGTGCGAAACCCATGCGGCGAAAGATGTCGATGGAACGATCGAGCATTTGCGTGAGCGGATGCAAAGCGCCGCGTTCGGCCACTGTTCCGGGAAGCGATATGTCGATGTTAGCGATCGCGCCGGATTCTTTTTTCGCACGAAAACGTTCGCCGCTTTCCGCGAGAGCAGCTGTCACGGCGGTGCGGACTTCGTTGAGCAGTTTGCCGACGATCGGTTTCTCTTCTTTGCTCAGCGATTTCATCTGCTCGCTCCACGCGGAGATGGTGCCGCTGCGCCCGAGGTAACGGACGCGCGCCGCTTCGAGCGATTGCTCGTCAGGCGCGGAATCGATTTCGCTTAGCGCGGAGTCGCGAAGTTCTTCGAGCGGATGGGACATGGAACAACGAACGTTGAACGGTCCGAGCCGGACTGGCAACAACGTGCAACGTTCAATTACGAAGTGCGACGGTCACAGACCGCCGCTCCAGAAGAAAGATTACGCCGCCTTTTTCGATTTCGATTTTTTCTCGAGCGCGTCTTTCACTTGATCGACAATCGACTTGAACGATTTCTCGTCGGTAATCGCGAGGTCGGAAAGGATTTTGCGATCGAGTCCGATGCCGGAGGCTTTCAAACCTTCGGCGAACCGGCTGTAGGTGAGGCCCTGCGCGCGAACGGCCGCGTTCAAGCGCTGGATCCAAAGATAACGGAAAGTGCGCTTGCGTGTTTTGCGATCGCGATAGGCCCAATACTTTCCCTTCATCGTCGCGTCTTTGGCGTAACGAAAAAGTTTGGAACGGCGACCGCGATAACCTTTGGCGGATTTGACGACGCGTTTGCGTCGCTCCCGACTGGCGGGAGCGTTAGTGGCTCTTGGCATTTTGCTTTACTCCGAATTTCTTCGGAGCTCCTCTTTCAGCGAGTTGTTGTTTTTGGGTTGAGCTGCGCGACCTCACTCGCTGATGCGGCTAGCATTAGATGCCGGCCAGGTGGGCAGATCATTCCGACGCGTCGGCATCGGGGCGGGAAAATAGGCTGACCATTCTAAATGACAACTGGATTTCGCTCTTCCGAGTGTCGAGAGGAGCGCAGAACACGCACGCGCAAATTTTCGCGTTGGCCGCACGCGCAAATTTTTCTACGCTATCGGAACAAATGCACTGGCTGGCTCGTCGTCGCCTCTGGATTCTGGCCGCGATCTGCGCGTTCTGGACCACCCTGATTTTGCTCGGACACTTTTTTTCCGAGACGCCATTTCTCTCGGTCCCCTGGCGGAGTGAGCAGGGCTTTGAAGATTTGCTTCGGCGCGAAGGTCGCAAAACGCCGACACGCGACGACTTCGTATTTCTCGGGATCGATCAAAGCACGCTCGAGATGCCACGGCTGCTTCCGGAAGAACTGGTGAACAACCGCGCTTTCCAATTGATGACGGAACGGCCGTTCCCATGGTCGCGCGAAGTTTGGGCGATCTTGCTCGACAAACTTTTCGCCTCCGGCGCGCGCGTGGTGATGTTCGACATGATTTTTAATAACCCGAACGATGGCGATGCCGCGTTCCACGACACGCTGCAAAAATATCGCGACCGCGTCATCATCGGCGCCAACATTGACACGACCAATAACAACCAAATTGTTGGGCCGAATAAAATGCTGATCGCGCCGCCGGCGATGGCAGATGATCGCGTTGGCTACGTGAATTTTTGGCCGGATGCGATCGACGGAAAAGTCCGCGCCGCGAGTTTTACGACGTCCGATCGCCAGCTGGCCGATCAGGCACCATTC
>CATPCN010000616.1 GCA_955652855.1 uncultured Chthoniobacterales bacterium
AATCATACTCGGCAACGATGCGACGGCGAAAACATACGGCATCGACAACATGCCGGACACCTTTCTAATCGATCGTCACGGACGGATCGCCGCTACCTATGTTGGATTAGTGGACAAGGATGATGTCGAAGCGAATATCCGCGCCATGCTTACTGAACATCGACATTAAGAGTCACATCGGCGGTGCGTGGAGGCAAGCACTCCTTGTTGTTGCAAGCTTGATAACGCAGCTTGCCGGCGATCATCGTGGGCCCGGGCGCGGCCGTGGACGGCGCCTTGAAAAGAGTCGTGATTTCGAAGGAGCCGCTGAAGACCGACAACGGCGCCGGCGAAAAGCTGTACTTCTCCAGTTGCGGTTTCGGATAGGCGATCTGAACGGTCTGGAGCGGATCTTTAGCCCAAGTCAATTTCAACGGAATGAGATATTCGTCCGTCGGCTTGTCGCTGTTCACGTGATAGCCCGGCCGCAGCTCGGCTTTAAGTTTCACTTCGCCAGTGGTGCCGCGCTTGATGCTCAGCCGTTCCGGGGCGGGCAGGTTGAGGACGGTGCTACTTTGTGCCCGTAAGGAAGGCGAAAGCGCCGCGAGCAGGATCGCGAAAATCGGCGCGAGGCGCGTCGAGCAGGCGTACGATGTCATTCTTGAAATCCTCTTTGCCCCGGTCCAGACCAATGTGCGTCGAGGCGATCTTTCCCTGGCGGTCGATCAAAAACGTGGTCGGGAGCGAGTCGACCCCGCCGTAAATATTTCCCACTTGCTCGTTGCCCATCAGAATTCGATAGTTGATCTTCATCTCCTGGAGGTAGGGCTTCACCACGCTCCAGCCATCTTCATCCATGGAGACGCCCACCACGGCGAAACCGCGGTCCTTGAGCGTTTGCTCGAATTCCATGAACCAGGGAATCTCGATTTTGCAGGGCGCGCACCAAGTCGCCCAGAAATCCAGCAACACCACTTTCCCCTTGTAATCCGCCAAATGCACCGTTTTCCCGTCGGCATCCTTGAGCGCGAACTCAGGCGCGGGCTTGCGATCTTTTTCAGCCTTCACCGCGGCCTTCACGGTTACCGGCATATTCGAACAGGCCGTCCATACCAGTCCGGCGGCGGCACAACAAACCGAGGCAACTGCGATGCGCTTGGACAATGCTTCCTGTCTCCTAAACTCAATTATATCGGTATTGCGCGATCTCTGAACGTCGCGCGGAACCACTCGGCCCTGCGTTTTCGATGACGCTCCGCTAGCGTGAACTCGCTATGCCGGCGGACGCCCGAATAAAGCCAGGCGGCGGTATCGCAAAAACTCTCGCAGATATAGGCGCGCCACTTGGCGGCTGGCGGATGGCGCGGCGACGCCAACTTTCGCGATTCAGCGGACCATCCCAATTCACCGCGCGCGTGCTGCCTCCATTCCCGGCGCAACAGCGCGCCATAAGATCGGCGGGCCGGATTTCCGAGCCTCACCCACGCAAAGTGAAACAGTTCATGCGCGAGAATGCGCGCCATCTCCCGAGGCTTACGCTCGAGCTCACAATCGAAAACGATTTGGCGCTTGCGGATAAATGTCGCCGCATGGACCGGCTGCCCGGCTTTGCGATTTGAATAAAGCTTCCGCGCGCCCGCGCTCAATTCCGGCAAAAAGCGCACCGAGATCGAACGCCCTTCAAACTCAGGCAGCCGCTGCTGCGCCGCGTCAACGTACTTGTTGGAGCTGCGGCGGGGCTGCTTGAGGTGAAAAATAGGCCGGGTTTTCAACTTTCACCTGGTATTGTAACTGCAAGCCTTTGATGTAATCGTTGAGACGCTCCTGCTTGACGGTTTGATAGATGTCGGAGGACACGTCCTGAAACGGTTGGGTAATGATCTCGTCCACGCGAATCAAATAGAAGCCGTTGGGCTGCCGGACAGGCTGGCTCACCTCGCCCGCCTTCAATCCGAACACCGCCGCCTTGATGGGTTCCGGGTAAGTGCTGCTTTGTTTCATGATTCCGAAATCGCCGTCCTTCACCGCGGAGGTTTTGTCGTCGGAGTTTTCGCGGGCTAATTTGCCGAAGTCCGCGCCGGCCACGATCTGCTTCCGGAGATCTTCGATCTTAGCTTTAGCTTCCGCTTCGGCCGGCAGCTTCTTGCCGTCCGCGCCGGCTTTTTCGGGAGTAGGACTGAAAGTCAGGTAGATCACCCGCACCTTGGCCTGCTTGAACTTGTCGGGATTCGCCTTGTAATACTTTTCCTGATCCTCGGCTGTTACAACGATGCTGTTCCCATACACGAAAAGTTCCGCTTGCGACAACACCTGCATCCGGTTGTACTCAAGCTGTTCCTTGTAAGGCGACTTCTTATCGAGTTCGGCCTTTTCGGCATCCGCCACCAGCCGTTTTATCAGGAACACCTGGTTCAGGGCCTGGGGTTGACTTTTCGCGGCCTGGTGGTACTGGGGCGGCAGAGATTCAATCAGCTTGTCAATTTCCGCGGCGGTGTATTTCTTCCCAGCTACCTCCAGCACGACACTATCGGGCGCGACGGCGGCCGGTGGAGGCGCGGGAACAACTTGAGCGGGAATGCCAGGTTGCGCGGGAGTGCCTGGAGCGATTCTTGGCGGCTGCGTGGGCTGGCCACACACCAGCGCCACCGACATAGCGGTCATCACAAATAATTTCATCCGGAGTTTCCTTTGGTGGAAATTTCATTTTATCACGTGGGGCAGGCAAGCTTGCCTGCAGCCGGCTTCAGCCGGCATCCCTAGCTTGAAAAAAACCGGAAGCCGCTTAAAGTCGGCAGCAGCCAGGATTGGCTGCCCCACTAGCCACCGCTGTCGATCTTCAATTCAAAAACCGGCACCGCCAAATCCGCCGCATCCCGCACGTTGCAATACGGATCTTTTCCGAACCCGTACCACAGCACGGCGTCTTGCGGCAGCTTTCCCTGAATGTAAAGCAGCACGGTGCTGGCTTCGGCGGGGTCGACGCGCGATTTGTAGATGCGCGGCGTCCAATCGCCATTCGCCTCGTGAATCGAGAAGCCGGATATGGGCCCTTCCGAGCGCAATCGCCCATTCACGCCAGAAAATGTGACCCGCACTACGCCATCGCGATAAACCGCCGCCAACGGTCTGGGCCCCCGCTTCTGTTCCCCGTAATCTTTGATGCGCGGAAACAGGTCGTGGCACACCAGGTTAGCCGTGCGCTGCGCCAGCCGCTTCAATTCCTGCGTGCCGATATGGATTCCATCGTCGAGCTGCAAATCCACCGCCGCCACCATCCCGGAGTTCTCAATCTCACTCTCCGCTCGAAGTTGCGCTACTTGAACGGCATTCCATTCCGCGGCGTTGCTCTTGTCGATATGCCGTCCGATCTGAACATAGTAAAGCGGAAGATTGGGCTGCTTGAAATCTTCGCGAACCGCTTTCACGAAGCCTTCGAATTTTTCGAGGAACGCCGGGGCCGCCTTAGGATTGGCATCGGACTCGCCCTGATACCACAGGATTCCCTTGACCCTTCCACCGGTGGCTTGAACTCGCCGATACATGGAACCGTATAACGATTCGCCCTCGCGATCTTTCAACGCCGGGCTCCACTGATCCATGGATGTGCCGCCGTGCGCGCACGGAATCAAACCGATCGGTATATTCGTGCGCGTTACCATTTCCACGGCGAACGGCAGCCCCATGCCGGCGCCTTTTTTGCGATTGACGACATACCTCTCCAGCCGCTCCCCGCTCAATCGCTCGGGCTCTTTCTGCGCGTTGAGCGGCCAGTGAACCGGATCGGCGGCGTTGACCACGGTGTGCAGCGGTTCCTCCGCGATCCCCCACCGGTCGGCCATGTCGAAGCTGTGCACCAAGGGGGACGGCTGTTGGACGTCCGCCAGATCGGCATGGCCTTCCATGTTGGATTGACCGGCCAGAACCCACAGGTCGCCCACCAGAAGATTGGCGAAGGACACCACCGAATCGCCGCCTTGCATGCGCACTTCCAGGCGATAGGGGCCGCCCACGGGAATGCGTTTCAGTTCAGCGCTCCACTTGAGCTTCTGAATCTTTCCGATGGAAGTCCAGTCGAAACCCGGCAGGGCGGCTGAATCGGCGCCGAGCACGCGCGCTTCGATGTCCTTGCCGTTGACCTTCTTGCCGTTCGCGACGCCGTTGAGCTTTATGTCGGCGGTCTGGTCGGCATTCCGCTGGAACACCTGATTATCAACCGGCCCGGTTGCAATCTTTATGCTGTCCTGCGCGAACACCGCCAGCCCTACGGCGGCGATCGCGGTAATGAAACGATCGATACGCACCCGGATTGCATTGTAGCAAGCCGGTAGTGTGCAATTATCTGGCCCGGCTTATTCGGCGTCGTCAAAGAGGAGAGAGCGAGGAGATGAAATACCAGCCGGCACGACCCATTCCGTTCTAACCGGAGTTCTTGCGCGAGATCGTTGAGGAGCGCGTCGACGACCGAAATCGGAACGAAGCCGAGGCTGTAAGCAATCCGTGGTAGCTACAGAGCGGGGAATGTCAGTAACCGATTCTGGTTTTGTTTCGCGCGGTGCCGCCAAAGCAATGCGAACCGCGCGAACAGAAGAAGCGCGACCATGCCGAGCCATCCGCGATCGCCGGACCACCATGCTGAAGACAGCCGGTCCGATGGAACGCCAGCCTGCACGTACTCCAGTTGATAGAGCGACTGCGAGTAATTTCGTTTCTGTGCGACGATGTGAATATTTGGATCGCGGGGGACGAGACAATTCACTTGATACGCCGCGATTCGGCTCTGGTGATTGTTCCTGAAAATGAGTCTTCGGTTGGGGCCGCCACGAGGCAGATCGGCGTTGAACTCGATCCGAATCTCGCCGCGTCCATCTTTCATCTCCTCGATGGTTGGAAATTGCATGGAAAGCAACTGGAGCGTCAGAGGATGGCCGTCGATCGTGAGCGATAAGTCACGGAGCACGTGCCCGGCATAGGCGCACTGCTCGGTTTCCGATATGACTCCGTCCGCATCGGTATCGATGTCTGGGAGCAGAGCGGAAAGCACGGCAACACCTGGGGTCAACGTGATCTGGGCCTGAAGGCGGCTGTTCTCGACCGAGATGATTGCGCCTTGCAGGTACTCATCGAGCCTGTGCGCGAGTGCAGGCGTCCCGGCCAACAGAAGAATCGCAGTAGCCGCCAGCCTGGTTTTCATTTTGCTGGCTTCCGGCCGTAGTCGTTCGTCGGATCGCGATACATGGTATGGACATGCATGGAAGGATCGCCGCCGAGTCGTTGAGGCGCGTACTCGATGACGAGATGCGGTCCCTGAATCCGGTAATAGGCCGCGATGTTGCTCCCCGGCGTAACAGTTGCCGGGCCACTCCACGCAAACCAGGTCTCGTCGATATCGGCTTTGATCTGGGCCATACGGGCCGCTGCCGCGCTTTCCTGAACAATGCCCGACCATTCCGATATCACATCAAGCAACAGGGCGCGTTGCCGCTCGTTCATGGCGGAAGCCTTCAGTCCCTCGGGCTGGATCGTTTTGCCGTCCTGTCCGGGCCCAAGCACAAGATCGGCCAAACGGTAGCCCAGAATCGCTTGCTTCCGCTACGTCTCGTCTAGTGCGTTCAGCAATGCGAAAGCCTTATCGCTCTCCTGACCAAGGGGGCGCACGGTTTTGCCATTGATGGTGTAAAGAGCAGGTTGGGCACCGGTTAGCGTCGGGGTTAGAACGCCACGTTCGCCCGCGATGGTGATATTGAGCGCCAAATGGTGGCCTCCAAACTGGAGCATCCAGGGCTCCTTTACCGAGGGCGTTCCCAGAATGGAAATGTAATAAAGACTCTCGCCGAACATCGGGTTATTGCCTTCGTTTCGCTTGAGCACCTCATCGGCTTCCACAATCTGCTGAACCTTCTCAAATCCTCGCCGGCTGAGCGCGGAGGCAACCAGAGCCAGCGCGGCTGAACGTTGGGCGGGGGTCAATTCTCCCAAGCTCAGACCCGCCCGGGGCACCATCCTTACTGGTAAGTTGGACCAGCGCACCCGCTGCTTTTCGTCGTCAAACGCGAACAGCAGGCTCTGCCGCTGCTTCGGATTGAGCGCTGAAAGGAATGTATTGGCGGCGCCCACGATTCGGGAGGCTGCCGTCTGCGCCGTGGCGGCACCCAGAGACAACAAAACCAGGCATGATAGGCGGGCCGTGTGGTTCAGTATCATCGGGACTTCATCTCTCCTGTCTTCACTTTTCGCGCGGGAGCAAAGCTATGGCTACCCTTCTTTGTAACAGCTACAAGCGAGAGACGGCAAAGAGCATCGATCCTCGCTAGTAACAATGGCGCTCCGGGCGAGCGTCCGGTAACGTCAAGAATTGTTATGAGGCCTTCTTTGGGAGAATCCGCTCTGTCGGTCCGCAAAAAGAAGGAGCATTGATTAGCGGATGGTGCGTTTGTGTCACTTCGACCGCGAGCGGCACCTTAGGCTAACTCTGAACGAATTTCATGTCCCAGCGTCACACCAGGCTCCTATAACCCGCCCGTCGTTACATGACCTGGCGAAGGACCAGTCTAAATCTTTGTCGTCCTCTTAAACCTCGCCCCAGGTAATGGCGATCCACAAGTCCTCCATGGAATTATCGTCGAAGAAAAGCCTAAGGCCGGGATGTGCAGCGTCCGTCACGGCCGCCGGCAACGCGATCTTGGTCAGTTTGCCCGCTAACAGATTTCCCAGAGATGGATTCCGGGCTAACACGTCGTTCTTGCCTGTTTTATCGGCCTTATCGTTAATGTTCACGGTGGGTGTATGGTTGCCAGGCAGCATCGCCGCGAAGAGTTCCACGGCTTTCACCACGATCCCCTGAGCCCAGAAGGGATAGAGCTCGGGTAGCAACGTCAGAGATAATTCCGCAGTGAGCGTCGGGCCTCCGATCGCAACGCCTTGGAATTTCGCCCATGACGACGGGAACTCATGACGGATGGAGAACAGGCAGACCGAACCGATGGTATTGGCGTGACGTATTTGAGTTTGTAGATTCTTGACGGCAGCCGCTTTGAGCAGCTCTCCACCTTCCCGGGCAGTGTAGCGCACATGCAAGACCGTGTCCGTGATCGTGTCGAAATCGAACTCCTTCACATCCGACGGCAGCGTGATCTGCCATTGGCTGCCGGCGATGCCAGCGCCCTCGAAGGGAAGATACCGTTCATCCTTCAAATTCGTTTCGAACAGGCCGCTGTCCGACTGTGCTGAACTCGTCACTATGGATTGCAACGTGCCGTAGTAGTCGTTAAACCGCGGGTCGTCGGAACCATGGCGGGCGTAGGTCTTGCCGGGGTCGGTGCTGATCCGGATGGAACTCTTCTGTAGGGTTAGCATGCAATTGACGCTAGTATACGGACCCGCGACGCAGGGGAGCGTTACGGCCACGGACTTGATGCGTCTGAAATAGTGTCCCGGACCGCCCAAGTCGAACATCTCTTCGGGCATAGTGAAGGTGCAGGTTCCGGTAGCGCGTAGTTTTAAGAGCGCTCGCGCATCGACCTGCAACAGGCTGACGTGTTTGGTCAACTCGTACTCGCGCTGGTTGAAGTCATGGTAGGCCATTTCCATGGCCTTGACGTCGAACAGCAGCTTCTCGCCGGCGAGCAGTCCTTCCTTGCCGTCAAGGTAATTGAATTGAATATAGTTGAGAGACGGATCGCCCAACTCGTTTTGCAGCGCCCGCTCGGCTTTTTTGGCGATCTCAAAAGCAAGCTGAAATGCCTTGGCGTACAGGCTCTTGACGTCTCGCTTCATCAATGCATAGAAACCGGTCGTGGTCTCTTTGATCGGGAAGCCTCCGCCAATGTCGCTCCCCTGCAGAAAGTCAACGATCCTTTGTGCGTTCGCCATCTGAGCCTGATGGTTTGTATATTCCTTCCGAGCGATAGCTTCGCGGATCTGCGATCCTCGGAGCTGTTTGAGGATCTGGCTGATTTCGCCTTTGGCGGAATTGCTCTGGAAGGTCCATTCCAGTTGACGTCGCGAATACGAGCCGAGCTTCGCGGTTTTGTTAGCTTCGTAGGAAAACTCTTCGGCAAAGGCCCGCGCGACCGAGGCAAGGCCAGACAAGTTGTTCGACAGATTTTCTCCACCAAATTTCAGCGTAACTCCGACGCCCATTGGCTGTGCGTGACCGGAAGTGTCGGGCACAAAGGCAAGGACGGAACGCAGAACTTCAATACCGGTCGCAGTAAACTGTGCGTCCCGCGATAGCTCCAGCTTTTTCAATTCCTCTACTTCATGATCGCTCAGGGTTTTGATTTCGCCATCGCTTACGGAGATTGACTTTTTCGAGATCTTCGGACTGATCGGATCCATCGCCATTAGGGGCTCACTGGAGGAATCCGTTTGCGAGAAATTCAGGTTCTTGAGGCTGCCCAGGTCCAAGGCGTCCAACTTGGGAATGCTACTCTGAATCTGCGCCGCAGTACGGCCCAGGAGTTTTTGATGGTAGGCGTAGCGCTGGATGGCGTTTGCAAGCGACTGTCGCAGCCCCTGAGTGGCCTTGATGGCGTCTTGCCACTGGGAATACTTCACCATTTCCGCCAGTCCGAGAATCGCGTTCTCATGCTGGGCGCGCAGGAGGGAGAGAGATTCGTTGTCCTGTTTCTCAATAGCAGCCAGCAGATTGGCGCCGAGAGACTTGACCTCCTGGCAAATTTCAGCCGCTTTGGCAACCAGCAGTTGGAACCGTACCAGAGGCAGAGGCTGATTAAGCCCGCCGACAATGGCACTTACGTCCAATCCGGCCGCGGCGGCACGGACCAGGAGCGCTGGATCGATGGGTGGATCGAATAACGGGAGCTGTTGAAAGATGCCCTGGAGGTTGAGGCTGTTGTGAATCTTGAACAGCCGGTCAGCCACGGTGTCCCAGTAGCTCAGAAGCTTATCGTTTCGCGGGATGCAGAAGTAGAGCGTCTTCCCGATACTGGGCAGGATCTGAGAGCCGTTAGGATCGTTTCCCGAACCGGTGGGAGGCGTGATGTCGAAGGGGATGTCCGCTTCCATGTCGACCATGGCGTCGCCGAAGGGATCGAGTGTAGCGTTTCTCAGGTCGTTGTAAGTGAGGGGCTTCACCGATCCTTTCTTGGGAACAGCCTGGGGTTTGGCTCCGAGAATATTCGCGGCCATGACGTAAAGCTGTGTGGCTTCATTGATTGTCTCGATGGTGTACTGCTGGAACAAAGAGTCGCCCCAGGCAATCAGGTTGTCGAGATAGGCCATCACCGTCTTAAGCATGTAGGCTGTGGGGCGGAACTTCGCAACAGCCCAGGGCTGAAACGGATACTTCATCCACTCGGTAATACTGTTGACGGTTTGATCGTAGAGCGGGCCATCCTGGGGTTTGGAAAGGTTGACCAAGATCTGCTCGATCATCCGCGTATCGGTGTACTGGAAGGGCTGAACTTTCCAGAAACGTTCGGGCGTCGGGCCGGGGCTGTTGTCCGTGGGATTGAAGATGTAGTGGAACCAGGTCTGCGCGTCCTGGAATTTCTGGTTCTGGCTCAAATGTACGGCAATCAATAGTGGAGCGTGGAAGAAGAGCTCCCAGTTGTAGATGGAATAGGCGCCGTTGTATGTGAAATCGAGATTCTTGACCGGATAGGGCTGCTGGACGGTGTTTGAATCGGGGCTGTAATGAGAGGCAAAGTCGTCGACGTAAAAGAAGGGTTGCGGCAGGCCGCTGCGAATCGCCACCGGGGTGGAGGCAGGAAGTTGCACCGGGGATCCATCGCCGCTGAGGACTGCGCTAGTGCCGGCGGGCAGCGTGATGGCGACTGCCGTGGAATCCAGCACAATAATCGCGCCGGGAGCCGCAATGTTCTGGATGCCGCTCGAGAAAGATAGGGGCAGAAATCCCGGGAGTGGAAAGGATACTGGTGCGGCCAGCGTCGAGGTGGAGCCATCCGGATGCCCAACGACTGTTCCCGCCGCGACATTCACGATCGTACCGGAGGGGAGAGTGAGTGGGGTACCGGCGGAGAGCGTAATGGCCGGTCCGCCATTCGGCCGATTGCCGGCAACATTTGTCGCGAGCGTCGCACGGGTACTGTCCGGGATGACGGTCAGAGGTTGCAGAGGCTGGCCGCTGGGCGGATTCGGTTGGGGCAGATACAACGTATCGGAATCCTGGAGGCTGGCGAAGCCGCCATCGTTGAGCCGATGGATCAACGACGGGACATAGGGGTGAAAATGGGGAAAGAACTGGTAAGTCAGGCTTCTATCCCTGAGCGTTACGTATAACGGGATGGCCTGCCAGTCAATACCCGTGTAGGCCTGGTAGGCTCGGGCCGTATCGATTGAGTTATGAAAGCTTCGAGTCATCCGAGTCATTGATCTTCTCCTCTCAGGATGTCGCCTTGAGATTTGCGGTCCCTTGAACGCCTTGTGCCTGGGTCAAGCTCAAGCCTTGGCCGCCAACAACTGTGATCACACGCGCGGAGACTCCGCTGGCTGCGCGCGAAGCAGTTGCCAGGCGGGCGCCAGAGGAATTTCCGCCTTGGATGCCGCCAGTCCTTCCGATCGAAGCGCCACCATATGAGCCGGCTACCGCGGGATCGGTTACCCAGTCGATCATGTTCTGCATGGGAAAAACCGAATAAACGGGATCGCCCAGGACTATCGGTACCGGACCCACGGCCGGGACTTGCGCCGCGACGTTGATGTTGTCCACCACGCCGGGATGCAGCCAATTCTGAGCCGGCGTCGAGTAGGGAATCGCCCAACCGTTCCACTCATCGATGACTGTTTCGGTTAGCGAGGGTTGCACGAAGAAGGTGCGCTCGTCGCGGAACGCCGTCTGGGCGCCGGCGCCGGGGTTGCTGGTGTCCTTAAAGAAGAACGGGCTGACTAGGCCGCCGGCGTCCCGGTAAAGGGGTTCGGATGGATCCAAGGAGGGTGGAGCGACCCCATTGGCGCACGTCAACAAAGCGAAGTTGTTGAGGCTGTTGAGAATGTTCTCATGTTCCGTAGTGCTGGAACCGGCAGTTTTGATTTGACTCTGGAATGAGGCAAGCAGGTTCGTGGACCCGGTAAAGAATGTTGCATCGACGCCCGGCGTATTGTAGGGCATCGTTTGAGGCGGCTCCCAATATTGGGGGCCAAAGTCTGGATCGCTGTTCTTACTGGTTATCCGGAAGGCCTGCTGAACGTAAAACTGGGGCCCCATGAAGACTTGGGGAAAATCGATGTGAATCCTGACCGCCCCTTCGTTGCCCAGTGAATCGACTTCCCGGGAAACGCGAAGGTGTACGCTGCTGGGGTCGAAGTTATCCTCAACATTGATTGCCTTGTACTTCTTGACATCGGTGGATATCCGGTTGCTCCACTTGCCCTGAACGTATTCGCTCCAGTGCAGTTGAATCTGCACTTGCCGCTGCGGGCTGCCGGCGAGGATATTGCCGGACAATTCGTCAAACCCAAGACCTGCTACCGATTTGGTGCCATGACCGCTTGGGGGTGGCGGAGCTGCGGCTCCGACAATGAAGGTCAGCCAGAAGACGTTGAGCCTTCCCCGCCAGATGGCCAGCGCGATGTGATCGCTTTCGATGTCCAGCGTCACAGCCTGCCAACCCGACCACGCGCCGCTTGAGTAGGTGCGGTAGAAGTACTTGTGTGGATGGCCGTGGGTTCGTCCCAATACGTGAAGCGTGCTCAGTCCCAGATTCACCATGTCTTGGTCCAGATACGTCGCGATGATGTCCAGCCGGGCTCGCGCGTCGAGCCCTTTCAAATAGGTCAGGAAGGCGTCTTCTACCAAATCCCGTGTAACGTCACCCTGTAACAATTGGCCCTCCATGGCTTGGAACAGGTCGGTTTTATCGAGCCGAAGCTCGGGCTCCATCCAGTTCTCCGGGAAGAGAAAGATCTCGCGGTTGGCCTGCCAGACACGGTACCGCTTCATCCACTCCCACCAATCCGAGCGAATCGCGTTAGACGCCACATTACGGGCAGGCTGGCCGGTGTTGCCGTTCTCCAGATTGAGAAGGCATCGCTGCACGAAGGTTTGGACCGAGGACATCGCCAGGCGCAGGCGGGAAGTCTGCACCACCGGTTCCATGCCGGGGTCTACGAGGAAGTACTCGAAGAGCTGGTTGGCGTTCTCCAGCCCCAACGAGTTTACAAGGTAAGACACTAGGGCGTCGCGCTTCTTTCGGCGGAGCTTGTCGAAGACAAACTTGGCGATGGGCCTCCATTGATCCCGAGTGTATTGCGCCTTGACGGCGTTCTTGAAGCTGGCGGCGATAGCGTCCGGCGCGGTGGGCGTTGCCGCGACAAGCGCGGTACAAGCACTCAAAGACGCAACCGGCAGACGCACGACCTGCACTAACTGAAGGGCCTCCCACACTCGCCGGATACCGGCACTGTTCACGAAATGCGGATCGGGCCCAAGCGCCTTTGCCACTTCCTGAACCACCTCAGGATCCCGGCGCGTGAGATTCGCCAGGATGGTCCACGGAGGCGGGGGCGACGAACTCTGCGACGCTGCCTGAAAGACGTCCACTAACCCGTCGGCCCCTCCCGCAGGCCCCTTTCGCAGATCTAGGTAGTCGGCCAGCTTGAGGAACTGCGAGAAAAGCGCGGCCGCTTTCGGGACCGAATCGTCGCTTGCCCGGGTGGGAAGGCCGCTCAGTCTCAGCGTGTTGAGTTGGGCCGAATGGGCTGCCAGATAGCTCACTTCCCGTTCGTCCAAACCGGTGACCTGCAGGATCTGAAGAACCTTGGACAAGAGCACTTTCGCCCGGATGAATCCAGCCACCGCTCACTGGGGAAAGAGGAGGATCTGGCTCAGAGCACCTATCGGTGAAAACTCGCT
>CATPCN010000617.1 GCA_955652855.1 uncultured Chthoniobacterales bacterium
GTAGCGCACGGTGTAAACCTCGCCTTTGGCGTCGCGAGCCACCAGATCGGGGTTTCCGCCTTGGCGACGCCTGATTTTCTGGCCGAACAGAAAGACCAACTTCGGCAATTGCTGTCGAACGTCTTCACAGATGGCAAGGTTGATTGGGACAAGTTGCGTACGGCTTTGGGCGAACTAGTAGACGAGCGGCCAGAGCGATATTCGTTGAGTTGGGCAGGCAAGGGGCAGACGATTCAGGAACTTCAAAAGCCGGCTTGGGGAACACTCGTTCGGCTAAGGGCAAATCAGTCAACTTCGATTCGACGCAGAACGTTTTTATTGAGGGCGAAAACCTCGAAGTGTTGAAACTGCTTTACAAGCCTTACTTCGGGCGCGTGAAAATGATTTACATTGACCCGCCCTTCAACACGGGAAACGACTTCATTTATAGAGACGACTTTGCAGACCCGAAAGACGCTTGGGTCATTCAAAAATAGGGGGTTGACCTTCGACATGACTCCAAGATGTAGAGAGATGAACGTAAACGAATTGAAGGAGGTGAATTGATGAAATCAATTACGAAATGGTTCCCGCTGATGGCGGCGTTGACGATTGCAACGGTCGGATCTGCGGCTTCGCCGAAGATGACCTGCACGTTAACCGGCAAAGAAGTGAAGACGTGCTGCTGTGAAAAGCAGAAGAACGGAAAGTTGCTGTGCAAGCTCACGGGCAAAGCACTGGACAAGTGCTGCTGTAAAGGAATGTAAAACCAACGCAATAGGAAGGGAGGTGAATGGAAATGGCAGGGAGAAGAAAGATTGAAGTTTTCACTGCGGGTTGCTCGCTTTGTGAGGACACGCTGCGGCTGGTCAAGGATGCGGTTTCATCATGCGGTTGCGAGGTGATCGAACGACATTGCCCTCCGCACGAGATGTGTCCGGAAGGTAAGGCATATGGCGTTCGTGCGATACCCACAGTCGTCGTGGACGGGGCTATTGTGTTCGAAGGCAAGATCACGCGTCAACAGGCGGCACTCCTCACACGATGAGCGAAAAGCCGCTATTGATTGGGCGACTTGCTAGGCTTGCAAGAGTCAAGCCCGATACGATTCGCTTTTACGAGCGAAGCGGGCTTCTCCCAAAGCCGTCTCGAACGCCAAGCGGCTACCGCGTCTATGGTGACGCGGCGTTGAACCAAATGCGGTTCATACGCAAAGCGCAATCTCTCGGGTTCAATCTCGATGAAATTCAGCGCATTATTAACTTGCGGGGCCAAGGCAAAGAAATCTGTCGTTGTGTTATTGCCATGGCCGAGGCGACGCTCGCCGAAACCGAGGTTAAGCTGCAGCAGCTCGGCAAGTTCAGGGATACGTTGCGAAGTAACTTGACGCGTTGGAAGCGCAAGGGGCGTGGTCCGATTGCAGCCGAGTTCTGCGCTTTGATTGAATCGGCTCAGGCTTCCACACTGCACATCTCATCGCACCACATTTCGACGCGTGCGCGAATCTGATCGCGGATTTTGCGAGTACCTTCCAGTCGTTCTTGATGATTGCCTGTAAGCGCCGAAGGGTCCGGAAAGCTCCAGTGCAACCGCTGCGTAACACCGGGGAAAATCGGACAACGTTCCGCGCTGGTCTCATCGCAGACGGTGATCACGTAAGCGAAAAGTTGTCCGCTCTTAAAGACATCGAAGACACTTTGCGTTTTCTTTCCCGAGATATCGACTCCGACGTCGCGCATGGCTTCTACCGCGAGCGGATTCAGCGCGCCAGGCTCGAGTCCAGCGCTGTGCGCCTCGAAATTGTCGGAACAAAGAAGATTCAGCCAAGCTTCTGCCATCTGGCTGCGGGCACTGTTGTGAACGCAGATGAACAAAACTCTCTTTTTCATAGGTTCATTTTCTGACCTTAAGAAGCTCTCTCTGCCGGCATGGCCGAGCAACAACCTTTTTAGGCACGGCAAAGGGTCAAGAGGCCACGTCATGAACTCGCTTGGATGTCAGTGGAAACCGAGCCCAAAAGGCGCTGGGAGCCGTGTCGCTGGCGTCTCAGCCATTCACCAGCGCCTCAAATTAAAATCGGATGGTTTCGGCGGCCTCGTGATAACGCGCAATTGCCGCAATCTCATCAGGACGCTCCCGGCCATGGTGTTTGACCGACAAAATTGCGAAGATATTGACCCAAGTTGTGAAGAACACGCGGTGAAGGCGTTGATGTACGGCTTAACGAGAAGGATAATTTCGACGCAGCTCTACCGCGTTCGTGGCATCTAGCTAAAGTTTTACTTCATGAAAAAAACCAAGAACACCGCCTTGTTTTCTCCGCCCGTTTTTGCGAGCCGCGTTTTGCGTGCGCGGATGTTGGCCGAGCTGAAAGGAGCAGCGCCGCGCTGGACGTGGAATGAGGAGAGATACGAATTTGTTTTGGAAGGCGGTGAAGCAACAGGGCACAATGCAGGGCAGTAACGGCGGCACTTGCTCTTGCGACGAACTGCTTTCGTAATTTTGACATGCGCGTAAGCGTCGGTATAAAGCGGCTGACCGAGCTAGAGAAGATCATCGAGCACGGGCTGGCGAAATTCGTTGAAGTGGGCAAAGCGCTATTGGAAATTCGTGATTCTCGACTCTATCGCGAAACCCACGTCACATTCGAAGCTTATTGCCGCGAGAGATGGAGAATGAGCCGGAGCCATGCTTACCGGCAAATTAAAGCGGCGGAAATCGCCGGGCTTTTGTCGCCAATTGGCGACATTCCTGTTACCGAGAGCCAGGCACGCGCGTTAGCACTAATGCGTGACGAACCAATCGCGATGGTCGAGGCGTGGCGCGAAGTTTCCTCGACCGCCGACCTAACGGCCGAGAAGATTCGTGAGGCGGTGACCCGTAAGATGGGCGTCCACTATTTGTCAGCGAATGATGAATGGGAAACGCCCCAAGACCTCTTCGATGTCCTAAATGCCGAGTTCAAGTTCGAGCTGGACGTGTGCGCGCTCGGTTCGTCGGCCAAATGCAAAAGATATTTTACCCCGGATGACGACGGCCTCACAAAAGACTGGGGGAAAGGTCGCTGCTGGATGAATCCGCCTTACGGCGACGCCATTCGAAATTGGGTCGCTAAGGCTTATTTCTGAAGCCCAGAAGGGAGCCACCGTTGTTTGCCTCGTCCCCGCAAGAGTCGATACTAGCTGGTGGTGGGACTATTGTCGTTATGGAGAGGTTAGATTCTTGCGGGGCCGCTTGCGATTTGGCGGTCCCCCACGCGACCGATTGCAGCGCGACCCAGTGCGCGCCGATCGAAATGCAGAGGGCGCAAATGATGGTCGCGCGACTAATCAGCCGGAACACGGCAGGAACCTTACGGCTGTGGCAGGAGGTAATCAAACAGGGGTTCGCCCTCAGTCGCGCTCGCCGAGGGGTTCAAAGGCCCCCGTAAACGCGGGCTGCCGGATTCGTCCGGTGTTCTTACGATTCAAAAAGCGGTCGTACGTCTGGGCAACGGTCACGTCGAACACAGATGTCGGGATCGGTATTACAA
>CATPCN010000618.1 GCA_955652855.1 uncultured Chthoniobacterales bacterium
CTGGCGTTGCTCGAACCTCTCGGCGTCCGCGAAGCGTCACCGCAAGTTTATCTCGATCTTCCGGCCGAGGCCCGGCAAAGCGCGCACGAAATTCTTTCGCGCGAGAAGATCGATGGTGATTTCGTAATTTTTCATCCGGGTTCGGCGCGCGTGGAAAAATTTTGGGAACCGGCGCGCTGGGCGAGCGTGATCGAACATTGCGCGAATAATCTTCAGCTCGCGTGCATCATGACGAGCGGCAGTTCGGCCATGGAGCAAGCGCATCTCGCGAAAATAAAATCGGAAACGCGCGCGCGCTATGTCGATCTTTCCGGCAAAACGAATTTGCTGACCCTCGCCGCGCTCATCGAAAAAGCGCGTTTGCTCGTGACGGTCGATTCCGCCCCGATGCATTTCGCAACTGCGACGCGAACCGCGCAGGTCGTCTTGTTCGGACCGACCAATCCGTTTCACTGGACGCCGCGCCAAGGTTCGGCGCTGGTTCTGCACGGTGAAAAAACTTTCTCGCAAAATGAATTGGCGCCCGAGCAGCCACGTCTCCCCATGAAGCTCATCTCGACGAAAGCCGTGATCGATGCTATGAAGTCGCTGCTGTCGGCTCCGGCAGCGCCCGCCTTATGAAGGAAGGAAAAGCGGCAACTCCAAAACTCTCATTCAAGCAAACGGTGCAGGCAAGCTGGCGGCCGTACATACGTCTCCTGCGTTACGCGAAGCCGTACAAAGTGCGATTCGGCTTAGGTATGGGATTTGGATTGGCTTGCGGCGCGATCAGTGGCCTGCTGCCGCTCGTCATCACGCGCGTGACGAGTTTCATTTTTCATGGCGTGACTGGCGCGAACACTCGCGCGCTCGCTCGCGCGGCCGCGGCAAGCTCAGGCCACGGGCCGAAGATCGATTCGCTTGTCGCGATTTGCCTGCTCATCCCACTGGTGATGATCGTGCGCAGCATTTGTTCCTTTGGCACCGCCTACTACACGGCTTGGGTAAGCAACCGCGTCGTCACCGACATTCGCAATGAGCTTTTCGGCAAAATCATGCGGCATTCAATGGATTTCTTTAATCGAATGCGCGCGGGATTTCTCATGTCACGCATTTCGAACGACACGCGTGCGCTGCAGACCGCGCTCGCGACCGTGAGCACCGATTTGTTCAAGCAACCGGTCGCAGTCGTGGCCAGCATCTGCGTGCTCATCTACATGGATTGGAAATTCACGCTCGTCACGCTCGTGCTTTTTCCCATCTGTCTCGTTCCGATCTTGATTTACGGCGGGAAAGCGCGCCGAGAGGTAAAATCCCAGCAGAAAAAAATGGGGCAGATGGTAGTAACGATGCAGGAAAGTTTCAGCGGCATCCGAGTCATCAAATCATTCGGGCGCGAAGCGCATCAGGAAGAAATCTTTCGACGCAACAACTTGCAGCAGTTCCAAAAAACGATGCACATCACCAAATCAATGGAGGCGATCGGACCGCTCGTGGAGGGGATCGCAGCGCTCGGCGTCGGTCTGGCGCTGCTTTACGTCTACATGGCGCAATTGAGCGCGGCTAAATTTATCGGACTCATGTCCGGGATTTTTCTGCTTTACGAGCCGATCAAAACTTTGAGCAAATTGCACGTCGTGACGCAGCGCTCAATTGCAGCTACGACCGCAGTTTTTGCGATCCTCGATTCAGAACCAAGTGTGCAGGATACGCCAAATGCGATCACCCTCCCGCGGTCGGCCGGCCAGATCGAATTTCAAGACGTAACGTTGCGTTATGCCAGCGGCACAACCGACGCGCTCAAAAATGTCTCTTTGCGGATCGAGCCGGGAAAAAGTTATGCGCTCGTCGGCCCGAGCGGCGCGGGCAAAAGTTCCATGCTCTCGCTCATTTTGCGTCTCTACGATTCGAACTCCGGTGTGGTTAAGATCGACAATCACGATATCCGCACGATCACGCAGGATTCGTTGCGTGAGCAGATCGGCCTCGTCACGCAGGAAACATTTTTGTTTCACGACACGATTTTCAAAAATATTCAGTTCGGCCGGCTCAAAGCAACCGACGAAGAAATCTACGCCGCAGCCCGCGCCGCCTTCGCCCACGACTTCATCATTGCGCAACCGGAAGGCTATCAATCAATCGTCGGGGACAAAGGAATGTTGCTCTCCGGCGGACAACAGCAGCGGCTCGCCATTGCGCGCGCGCTCTTGAAAAACGCGCCGATCCTCCTGCTCGACGAGGCCACTTCCTCGCTCGATACAGAATCGGAAAACCAAATCCAGCTCGCCCTGCAAAAACTCGCCGCTGGCCGCACCGTGATCGCGATCGCGCATCGTCTTTCCACCATTTTGTCCGCGGACCAAATCGTGGTCATGGATGCCGGTCGCATTATTGAAATGGGCAACCACCGCGAGCTGCTCGAACAATCCGGTTATTATCGCCGCCTTTACGATCTGCAATTCAATCGCCAGACCGATGAGACTTCGCTCGAGCCGAACGTGCTCGAGGAGGAGCTGGTTTAGTCTTTCTCTCGATCTTATGCCCTTCAATATCGATCTGCACACGCACACATTTTTTTCCGGAGACGGCGTGTCGAGCCCGGAGGAATTGATCACGGCCGCGCGCGCGAAAGGGCTGCACGGTTTCGCCATCACCGATCATAACACCTGCGATGCGGTCGCTTATCTGATCGAGAAAAATTTGATGCGCGAAGACGGAAAAGCAGTCGATAATTTTCTAATCATTCCTGGCTTGGAGGTAACAACGCGCGAAGGTCATCTGCTTTGCATCGGCACGACCTTGCCAAATCCGGCACAGTTGAAAGGTAAACCGGCGCGCGAAGTTTGCGAGCTGATTCATGAGCGCGGCGGCCTCGCCATCCCGCCGCATCCCTACGATTTGTTTCGCGCCGGCATTCGCTTCTCCGTTCTGGAGACGCTGCCGATTGATGCGATCGAAGTTTTCAAC
>CATPCN010000619.1 GCA_955652855.1 uncultured Chthoniobacterales bacterium
GCTCATCATGTTCCCAGGGAAACTGGCTTCCGCGAAAAAGGACGGCGTCTCGCCAAAAGTAGCGCCGGAAGCTGCGTCCGATCAGGATTCCGAGACAATCGGTGGCGATGACGACACGAAAGAGCCAGCGATCGATCCGGAACGGGACGAAACGGTCAACATCCTGAGCGATCTTGTCAATCTTAGTCACGCCCCGAAAACCGCGAGCACGGTGCGTAACGGGCCTAACGATTAAGCGGCTTTACCGCCGCTGTAGTTCAGACCGCGATGGGCGCTTTGATGGCGGGATGCGGATCGTAACCGATCAGCTCGAAATCTTCGAATCGGAAATCGCGAATATTTTTCACGGCCGGATTGAGTTTCATTCGCGGTAAAGATCGACAATCGCGAGTTAACTGTTCGCGCGCTTGATCGAGATGATTCGTGTAAAGGTGCAGATCGCCGAAGGTGTGAACGAAATCACCGGGTTGCAATTCGCAAACTTGCGCCACCATCATCGTAAGCAGCGAGTAGGATGCGATGTTGAACGGCACGCCGAGAAAAAGATCGGCGCTGCGTTGATAAAGCTGACAACTTAATTGTCGATCTTGCACGTAGAACTGGAACAACACGTGACAAGGCGGGAGCGCCATTTCTTCGATTTCCGCGGCGTTCCAAGCATTCACGATCAGCCGCCGGCTTTGCGGATTTGATTTTATTTGCGCAATCACATTGTCGATTTGATCGACGTGCGCGCCATTGGCGCCGCGCCAATCGCGCCATTGCGCGCCGTAGACGCGGCCGAGGTTCCCTTGTTCATCGGCCCATTCGTTCCAAATTGTGACGCCGTGTTCGCGCAGATATTGCACGTTGGTGTCGCCGCGCAGAAACCAGAGCAGTTCGTAAATGATCGATTTAAGATGAAGTTTCTTCGTCGTCAGCAGCGGAAAATTTTCCCGCAGATCAAAACGCGCCTGCGCGCCGAAGATCGATAATGTCCCCGTGCCTGTGCGATCGCTTCGTGGTTTTCCCTGTTCGAGCACCAGCCGCAAAAGATCGCGATATTGACGCATGGGGTAGATGATAGTGGAGCGCCGAAATCACTTACCGCATGAAGTCGCTCCCGAGCAACCGAATCCTGATCATCGAGGACGAACGGGATGTCTTGGACCTGCTGACGTTGAATCTTCGCAAAGCGGGCGGATTCGCCATTTCCACCGCGACGGACGGCGCGACCGGTCTGCGCAAAGCGCGCGCAGAATTGCCGGCGCTTATTATTCTCGATCTTATGCTCCCAAAAATGCCGGGCTTGGAAATTTGCAAAATCCTCAAGACCGATCCGGCCACGCAACATATCGCAATCCTCATGCTGACCGCAAAGGCCGAGGAGATTGATCGCATCGTTGGTTTGGAATTTGGCGCAGACGATTATGTGACCAAGCCGTTTAGTCCGCGCGAAATTATTTTGCGCATCAAGGCAATCATGCGGCGGGGGCAAGGCGAAGTTGGCGACACCAAGCTGACGCGCGGCGCGATCACGCTAGATCCTTCGCGGCACGCGGTGGCGGTAAATGGAAAACCGGTGCGCCTAACGAGTGTCGAATTCAAATTACTCAGCCGATTAATGGAACGGCCGGGCCGCGTGCAGGCGCGCGATCGATTGCTCAATGAAGTTTGGGGCTACGAAAGCATCATCGATACGCGCACGGTTGATACGCACGTGCGCCGGCTGCGCAAAAAACTTGGCAAGGCGGCCGAGGCCATCGAAACGGTGCGTGGCTTCGGTTATCGGATGCGCGAAAGGTAACCGCGGCATGTTTTGGTTCCTGCTCTCTGCGATTGTTGGATCGACAATCGCATTTGCGTTCGTGATTTGGCGAAAATGGATCGCGCCGTGGCGACAAATTGAACAACTCGTTAGGCAAATCGGTGGCGGTGAGCGTCCACGCGCATTTTTGGTCGATGGTGGCAGGCAACCGCAGCGCGTCGCGTTGGCGCTGGAAAATATTTTTACCCGCCAGCAAGAACTCGATCAAGAGATCATGGCGCGCGCTGCCGGCGCGCAAACCATTTTCGCCGCGATGCTGGATGGTTTGCTCGTGGTCGACGCGCGTCGCCGCATTACGTTAATAAACGAAACGTTTCAGCAACTTTTTGCGGCGCGCGAGATCACCGCGGGTGCGCCGCTGCTCGACGCCGTTCGGGAAGCGACGGTTGACCAGATGATTGCCGAAGCGCTGCGCACCGGCGAGGCGAGGAAAACGGAGCTGACGGTTTTCCACGCGCAAAACAATTCCGATCGGCACCTGCAATTGAGCGCCGTGCCGATGAAGAGCGGCAATGGCGAAATCACCGGGGCGGTCGTTTTATTTCACGACATCACAGAACGCAAACGCACCGACCAAATCCGGCGCGACTTTGTCGCGAACGTGTCGCACGAGTTGCGCACTCCGTTGTCGATTTTGCGCGGTTACATCGAGACCTTGCTCGACAGTCCATAAAGTTCGCGTGAGGAACTGAAGCGCATTCTCGGAGTCATGGAGCGACATTCCAAACGACTTGGCTTGCTCGTCGAGGATCTGCTCACGCTCGCGCAGTTGGAATCGGGACATTCGACTTTGCAGTTGAGCCACATAAATCTCGGCAAGCTTTTCGGTGATGTCGTTCGTGATTTGGAAAAGAAATTTGCGGAAAAACGACTGAACGTGATTGTCGATGTACCGGTAGAGTTGCCGGCAATTCGCGCGGACGAAGCGCGCTTGCAGGAAATTGTCGATAATTTGCTGGACAACGCAGTGAAGTACTCGCGCGAGAACGGCGAGATTCGTCTGCAAGCCGAGCCGCGCGGGGATGAAATCGCGCTGAGCGTGCGCGACTCGGGTATCGGCATCTCTAAAGAAGACTTGCCGCACGTCTTCGAAAGATTTTATCGCGTAGATAAAGCGCGCGATCGTGAACTAGGCGGGACAGGTCTCGGACTTGCGATCGTGAAGCACATCGCGCAAACCCACGGTGGCCGCGTCGAAGCACAGAGCGAGCTGGGGAAAGGAACGACAATTCGCGTGCTTCTGCCGTTTGAGCGTTCAAACGCTGTGTCTGTCACACAAACGTAACAGTAAACTTTTTGACTGAGTGAAGTCGCGTGCGGCAATTTCGTTGCATGACGAAATTGCAAAAGCGCAGCGGTAACTTTCTTGGGCTGGTGATCGCGTTCGGGTTGAGCGCGAGCGCGTCGGCGCAGATGACCATCAATGGCGCGGGCGCGACGTTTCCCTATCCGATTTACTCAAAGTGGTTTGACGAATACGCGAAAGTGGATCCGTCGGTTCGGTTCAATTATCAATCGATCGGATCCGGCGGGGGACAAAAACAAATCACCGCGCAAACGGTGGATTTCGGCGCATCGGATGGTCCGATGAGTGATGAGAACCTGGCGAAAGCGCCGGGAAAAATTTTGCACATCCCGACTGTGGCGGGCGCGGATGTGGTCGCCTACAACTTGCCTGAAAGTCCGGCGTTGAAACTCGACGCCGATGCCATCGCCGGGATTTTTCTCGGGCAAATGAAAAAGTGGAACGATCCAAAAATCGCTACACTAAATTCCGGCGTGAACTTGCCCGATCAAGAAATCGTAGTCGTGCATCGCTCCGATGGCAGCGGCACGACTTACATTTGGACCGATTACCTGAGCAAGATCAGCGCGGAATGGAAAACGAAAGTGGGGACGAACACGTCCGTGAATTGGCCGACCGGCCTCGGCGGCAAAGGCAATGAAGGCGTTGCTGGTCAAATCAAGCAAACGCCGGGCGCGCTCGGTTACGTGGAATTGATTTACGCGATCCAAAACAAAATGCCGTACGCGGAAGTGAAAAATTCCGCCGGGAATTATGTGAAGCCGTCGGTCGAGTCGATCACCGCCGCTATAACCACGGCGCAAATCCCGGACGACTTCCGTTTTTCGATGACGAATGCGCCCGGCAGCAATTCGTATCCGATTGCCGGCGCGACGTGGCTGCTGGTGTACGAAGAGCAAAAGGACGGCGCCAAAGGCAAGAAGCTGGTCGAATTTTTGAAATGGGCGCTGACCAAAGGAGAAGATATGACGAAGCAATTAGATTATGCGCCGCTGCCAGCTGAGTTGCGCGAGCGCGTTTTGAAGCGCGTGGGTGAAATCAAAATGTAACGCGCGTCGCCATGCCGATTGCTGCTACTTCTGAAATGCGCTCTGTAAGATCGACAATCGATCGAATGGCCCCCCCTTCGGGCGTGGGCGACAAAATCTTTAAATTCTTAACGCTCGCGATGGCGCTGGTGGTGGTGGCGCTCGTCTTTTTGGTCGGGTGGCAACTGGCGGGGGGCTCGTCGCTCGCCATCCGCCGGTTCGGATTTCATTTTCTCACAACATCGACATGGGACCCGGTCGCGGAACAGTTCGGCGCGCTCCCGTTCATCTACGGCACGGCTGTATCCTCGCTCATTGCGCTCATCATCGCCGTGCCTCTGAGCATAGCGACCGCGGTTTACCTGACGGAACTCGCGCCAATCTGGATTCGGCAACCGATTGTGTCGCTGATTGAAATGCTTGCCGCGATACCGAGCGTGATCCTCGGCCTGTGGGGAATATTTGTCATGATTCCACGGTTGCGTGCGTATGCGTTCCCTCTGTTGAAAGGAATTTTCGGTTGGACGCCCTTGTTTAGCGGACCCTTTTACGGCGTCAGCATGCTCGCGGGCGGAATCATTATCGCAGTGATGATTCTGCCGATCATCACCTCGGTTTCGCGTGAAATTTTGCGCAGTGTGCCGAACTTGCAGCGTGAAGCCGCCTACGCGCTCGGCGCCACGCGATGGGAGGTGACGCGCATCGCCGTTCTGAGCTACGCAAAAAAAGGACTTTTCGGCGCAGTGATTCTCGGACTCGGCCGCGCCCTCGGCGAAACCATGGCCGTGACGATGGTGATTGGAAACACGCCGCAAATTCGCGCTTCGTTGTTTGCTCCGGGCTACACGCTCGCCAGCGTGATTGCGAACGAGTTTACCGAAGCGACGACGGACGTTTACCTGCAAGCATTGCTTGAAATTGGGCTCGTCCTTTTCGGCATAACAATTTTGGCGAATCTTCTCGCGCAACTGCTTTTGAGAACGATTGGATCGACAAGGACAACGCGCGCCGTCCAATGAACAGCAAGCGCTCGCCCAAGAGCAATCATCTCTGGCGAAAAACCAAGAGCGCGCTTGCTTCGGCGGTGACGTTTGTTTGCGCACTGCTCGTGATCGCGCCGCTCGCGCTCGTTCTTTTTCATTTGCTCCGCACCGGTGCCAGCGCGGTGAACTGGTCATTCTTCACGGAATTGCCAAAACCGGTTGGCGTGACAGGCGGTGGCATGGCCAACGCGATCGTGGGCTCATTTGAGTTGCTTGGTCTTGCCGCTCTGGTCGGCGTGCCAGTTGGCGTCCTAGGCGGAGTTTATCTTGCCGAGTACGGAACGCTACGCGGCAACCTCCTGCTTCGATTTGTCGCAGATGTCCTCAACGGTGTGCCGTCGATCATCTGGGGTGTAGTTGTTTACGGTCTCGTCGTTTTGCGCTTCAAAAGTTTTTCCGGTTACGCGGGCGGGCTTGTGCTCGGCTTTATAATGATTCCACTGATCATGCGCACGACTGAGGAGGTGCTCTTGCTCGTGCCGGCCGGCTATCGCGAAGCATCACTCGCGCTCGGGATCAATCGCTGGAAAACAATTGTGCACGTCGTGATGAAGACGGCTTCGAAAGGAATCATCACGGCGATTTTGCTCGCGCTTGCGCGCGTGGCAGGCGAAACGGCGCCGCTACTTTTCAC
>CATPCN010000620.1 GCA_955652855.1 uncultured Chthoniobacterales bacterium
AACAGAAGGCGCGCGTCTACTTCGAGAACGGGCAGGTGCGCCACGCGACCGCGCCGGGCAAACAGGGTGTGGCCGCGTTTAACGAAATCGTGAATTGGCAAGGCGGCACGATCTCCGAAGTTTCCGGGGCCGCGAAAAGTTCGCGCACGATCGATCTGGATTGGCAAGTGCTGCTCATGGAAGCGGTGCGCGCCTTTGATGAGAAACGCGGCGCGACTTCTCGAGCGAAACCGCGCGCATCAACGAGCAAACGCGGACACGTCCTCGTGATAGACGACAGCTTAATGATGCTCAGTTTCGTCAGCGAGATTTTGAGCGAAGCGAATTTCCAGGTGAGCACCGCGCCGACCGCGGGAGAAGGCTTGCGCATGAGCACGGAAGAGCAGCCCGGTTTGATTTTGCTCGATTACATTCTGCCGGACATGAAAGGCGACGAGGTCAGCCGCCGTCTGGCCGAAAATCCGGCGACGGCAAACATTCACGTGGTTTACATGTCGGGCCACGGGACCGACCTGCAGCAACAATCATTGACGAATACGAATGTAATTGGATTCTTGAATAAGCCGTTCGCTTCCGATTTGCTAATAAAGACGGTGGAGAGTTATATGCCCAAACAAGAAGGCGAACCCGAATCGACCAATTTAGATGAAGCTTCTCCCGAAGCCGTGACGGAGCCGATGGCGGAGAGTGCGCCGTTGGAATCGACGGAGAGCGCACCGGCTGCGGGCGAATCGAGCGTCGAGGCCGCGCCGTCGTGGGAAACTCCGGCGGCGCAGCCGGCGTGGCAGGCGACCGAACCTGCGACCTCGGAGCCGCAACAAGAATGGCAGCCAGTTAATTTTCCGACGACAATGGCGGGCGCTTATTTTTGCGGCGACACCAGTTTCTTTTCGCTCCAATGGGCGCTGCGCACCATCGGCCAGCAAAAGCTGACCGGCACGCTACGTTCGTACTGGAGCAAAGAACCTGTCGATCTTCTCGCCCGGGACGGCAAAATCATTCTTGTCACGACGCGCGATCCGCAACTTTATTGCGCCGAAGTACCGATCACCCTGGTCAATGTCGATCAAGCGAGAACGGAGGATGCGCGCGCACTGCAACGCGACACCGGTTGCCCGCTTTTCATCACGCTGGCGCGCGAAGAATTAATTTTGCGCGAGCCCGCCATGCAACTCGTGCAACATTACGGGCAGAAATTATTCGCGCAGCTTTGGGCGGAGCCGCGGGTGCGTTTCATGTTCGAACAAACACCGCTGCCCGATTATGCGGAGGGAATTTCCGGCGAAGATGATGCCGATTATTGGAGCCTGGCTACGCTGCGTTTCATTCAATTTCACGAGCTTGACGCGCGCGGCAACATCGACGTTGCCTGCATTCCTGCTTACACACGCGATGGATTCCAGCGGGTGCAAAATCTGCGTTTGACCGTGGCGGAAGCGCAATTCGCCTCGCAGTTCAACGGCGTCCGCTCGGTCCAACAGATCGCGAAAAACTTGCGGCTCGACTTGAAGTTCGCGCTGCTCACCCTCTTTCGTTTTCTCGCGCTTGAGATTATTGAGTGCTGGCCGTCGAACATCGGAACACGACAAGAACGGAGCGGACTCTTTCAGCGGATCAGACGTTCCATCGGTTTGGGGGAATAGCGCAACGCTCCCGATGAGCGCTTGCGATCTTGCACCAAGCAGCGCCGTCCTCAGCGAGTGCGCATGAAAAAAGTTCTCGTCATCGACATCGGTGGCACATCTGTGAAGCTGCTCATCTCTCTGGCCGAGCAACGAAAGTTTGATTCCGGCGCGAAGATGACGCCGCGACAAATGGTCGCCGGAATTAAGAAAACGACGACCGGCTGGAAATACGATGCGATCTCGATCGGCTTCCCCGCGCCGGTCCGCCAGGGAAAAATCGTGCACGACCCAAAACATCTCGGCAAAGGCTGGGTCGGTTTCAATTTTTCGAAGTCGTTAGGCAAACCCGTGCATGTGATCAACGACGCCGCCATGCAAGCGCTCGGAAGTTATCGCGGCGACCGCATGCTCTTTCTCGGTCTCGGCACCGGGCTCGGCTCCGCGCTCGCCTGGCACAAAACTCTGCTGCCGCTCGAGCTCGGCGATTTGCCTTATCGCGACGGCGACATCATCGAAAATTTTCTCGGCATTCCCGGCATTGAGCGGTTAGGAGAAAAAGAATGGAAACGCGAAGTCATCTTCGCAGTGACGCAGTTGAAGCGCTCCTTCATCGCCGACTACGTCGTGCTCGGCGGTGGCAACGCCAGGCGTTTCGATCGATTGCCCGAAGGCATTGAGCCAGGACAAAATCAGAATGCATTTCTCGGCGGCAAACGTTTGTGGGAGACCGAACCGCGCTCGCGTCATCCGAAATGGCGCGTGCTCTAGCGTAAGATCGACATAGTGCCAGGGAGGGGACTCGAACCCCTAAGGATTGCTCCACCAGATCCTAAGTCTGGCGCGTCTGCCAATTTCGCCACCCTGGCGCGAATCGATTTTTCATTCTAGCACAAACTTTGCTCAAACATCACATCGGGCGTTTCCGATTTGTGAGTTTGCAGCGTCCAGTTATTATTCGCCGGATGAAATTTTCCGTCATTCGCATTTTGTTAGTGCTCCAGGCGTTGCCGCTTTGTGCCTTTGCCGCGAACAGCGTGGTGAATTTATCGCACTACGATTTAATGCGCCCGGACTTTGTCGGGATGAAGCGCGAAGGCATCATCGGTGTCATTCATGAAGCGACTTATCCGCGGTTTGATCGCGATTCGAGATACCGCGAGCGGCACGCGGAAGCGGTTCGGGCTGGTTTGCTTTGGGGCGCGTACCATTTTGGCGATGCGACAAATCCCATTGAGCAGGCCGACCATTTTCTGAATGTTGTCGCGTCATCGCTGCCGCATACTGATTCTGCAAAAACTTCCGGCGTACTGCTGGTTCTGGATTTCGAAAAGAACGGGCACTATCCGGGCGGCACGATGCGCGCCGATCAAGCCGTTGCATTTGTCGAACGAATCCATCAGCGCACCGGCCATTATCCCGGACTTTACTGCAGCGAGAATCGGATCCGCCAGGTCCTTTACGACCGAAGAGTTACTCCATCACAGAGGCAGGTGCTCACTAATTGTTGGCTATGGATCGCGAACTATCATTACCCACCGCGAAATACAGCGCCGTGGGATCGCTGGCATCTCTGGCAATACACCGGCGATGGCAAGTGTGATGTTCGTCCGCGCTCCGCTTATCCGAAGAGTGTCGCCAATATCAGGAAAGCTGAGCGCAATATATTTCGGGAGAGTAACGCCGGCCTTGAGCTCTTCTGGCAGGAGCATGCCTGGCGGCCTAACGGATAGATGATTGACTCGCCTCCCGACTCGTCAACCCTCGCGGGCTTTCCCGTCTACGTCGCCCGGCTCCCGCTGGCTCCGTTGTCGATCTTTCTTACGGCGAGCGCGGTTTGCCCTGCTGAATTCCACGATGCGTCGTGAGATAAACCGCGAAGCTTCCAAGCCAGTGTCCGCCTTCGTAATGCTCGCCCGTCACCGCCGCGAGTCCGGCGCGAGCATGGGCATCAGCTGCTGCTCGCAATGCAGGCCGGCGCGGATCATCCGCAGGTAGCGCAGAAATAATTCCCTCCAACATCCAGGCGCGGCTCAAATTCAATCCGTCAAGATGCGCAAGCTTCGGGTCGCTTGGATCGGGCGAGACCACGACGCGCAGCCAATCCGCATTCGGAGTCGTTGGAATTTGCGGCATGAATTCTTTCAACCACTTTGCAAATTCTGTCGATGAAAGGACGCGTCGCATCACGTCTGCTTCACCAAGACATGGCGAAAGAAAATCTTCGCCAGAAGGTTCGTAACCGAGTGGACAATTCTTGTCGGCCAGAAAAAATTTCCTCGCCGAATCGCTGACCAGTTTCGCAAACGAATCATTACCGGTGGAGCGCGCGTAATCGAGCAGCTGATGCGGATGGCGCGTTCCGCACACTTTACCAGATCGGCCGGCTTGCCCAGGAGATTCCTGAATTCAATTCTGCACAACGAGAGGCGCGTTAATCGCACGATACTCTTGCGCGCCTTCATATGCATAGAACGGAATGTACTTCTTCGAATCTTGCTGCTCTGCTTTGGCTGCCAGCCAGTTGAATGTTGGATCGAGAACGTAGTTTCATTGTCCGTTTCCCACTCCAGCCAGGCATGGGTCAGCGCGTCACTTGCGCGATGCTTGCCAATAATAAAGCGAACGCGTTCCGCACCGTTGGCAGCCATCTCTTCGTAAAGTGCGATCGCCTTCCCCTTGCAATCCGCGGTGGCTGAGATTCTCACTTCGTCCGGCGTCTTCCATTCCTTGGAATATTTGTAACGGAGCGCGTGCAGTTTGATCATCCAGTGATTCACGATCATCAGCGAAACCGAACCTGGCGCGTAGCTGCCGGCGGACGCGAGGATTGGACCCACCCGTGCCATCTGGTTATCGTACGGCGTCGAGTCGACAATGAAGAACACCGGTTGCTGCGCGAAACAGGAAATCGCGGTGAGGCCGACGCCGATGACTGGCAGAACGCACCTTCGCAGCAGCAGTGGAAACAGCGAAACGAACAACATATTTTGCGAACGCTCTTAAAGCATCGCTCGTGCCGCTGAGTGGCAGGCGCGTTTGGAATTCGTATTTGCACTGGTAAAAACTGCGAGATTGCTTGAGATTCCACCGATTGAGGTTTTTTGTTTTGCCCGACGACAATTCCACTCCTGTCTCGCCCGAAACCGACGCGCCTGATGCCAGTCCGGCTCGGACCGCTTCGGACCGCGCCGATCTGCGCCCCGAGAACATCAACGACGCCGTCATTCGTCTCGCGGGGAATTCGCAGGACGGAATTCAAACTGCCGGTGCCTTTCTCGCGCGACTAGCCGGGCGCAGCGATCACGATGTCATGACTTACATGACGATCCCGTCCACGATCTCGGGCGGACCGTCGATCTTTCAGGTCCGCATGGGCACGGGAGAAGTGTTATCGGCGGGCGATGAAGCGGACTTTCTCGTCGCGTTCTATCAACACAGTTACCAGGACCACATCGATTTTCTGAAAGAAGGCGGCGTGCTTCTTTACGATTCGGACAACGTTGAGCCAAATCTCGACGACAAACGTTTCGTTTATGTCGGCGTTCCGATCACTGGATTAACGGTCGAGGCACTCGGCGGAACGGCCAAGGATCGAGGCAAAAACATTTTTATCCTCGGCTTGATCGCCAAGATTTTTCATCTCGATGTCGAAAAGCTGGCGAAGCTGATCAAAGAAAAGTTCGCAGGCAAAGATGAGAGCATCGTCAACACCGCCATCATGGCGTTTACGGCAGGTTACGCTTACCCGGTCGGCAACGTGCTCACGAAGCAGTATCAATTCGAGACCGTCGTAAAAAAGCCGGGCGCACGAGCGCAGATCACGATGGATGGCAACCAAGCGATCGCTTACGGATTGATCGCCGCGGGTGTGCGCTACGGCGCCGGTTATCCGATCACGCCGTGGTCGTCGATCATGGAAGTTTTGCGGACCGAGTTTCCGAAATACGGCGGGATTTTTGTGCAGGCCGAGGATGAGCTTGGCGCGGTGTCGCTGGCGCTTGGCTTTTCTTATTCCGGATATCTCTCCGTCACCGGCAGCGCCGGTCCCGGCATCTCGCTCAAAACGGAAGCCATCGGCTGGGCCTCGATGGCGGAGATTCCGCTCATTATTTGTAATATTCAACGCGGCGGGCCGAGCACCGGTTTGCCAACTAACGTCGAACAAAGCGACCTTCATCAGGCGATTTATGGCGGACACGGCGACAGTCCGCGTGTCGTCCTTGCCGCATCGACCGTGGAAGATTGTTTCTACATCGCGATCGAAGCCGCGCGCATCGCGCGCAAGTACAGCACGCCGGTTTTTATTTTGAGCGACACGTCACTCGCGACGCGGATCGAGGCATTCGATGAACCCGATCTTGCGAAGTTATTAGTCGATCCGAAGCCCGATCTCACCCCGCGTGAAGGCGGCTTCAAGCCGTACGACCTCGAGCACATCACGCAACATGTGCCGCCCGGCACGCGCATGCTCGACGGGAAATATCCGCTCGTCACCGGTCTCGAGCACGACGAGCACGGCCATCCGACCGGGAGCCCAAAGTTGCACATGGCGATGACGGCGAAGCGACGAAACAAACTAAGAA
>CATPCN010000621.1 GCA_955652855.1 uncultured Chthoniobacterales bacterium
AATTCGCATCCGACAAAGAATCACCAAACCACGACTAACATTATGATCACGCGAAGAAGATTTCTCACGGGCACAGCAGCCGCGGCGGGTGGCGTTTCGTTGTTGCGCGGTGTTGTTCCAGTCACCGCGCAGACCGTTTCGCCGACGGCGACACATCCTCCGGCAGAGCCAGGCCGTGATTACACGCCAGTTATTACTCCGAACAATGTTTCGTTGCCGTGGAAGATCGTTGACGGCGCCAAGGTCTATCACCTCGTCGCGGAAGAAGTGAAACACGAGTTCGCCCCGGGACTGGAAGCGTTTTGCTGGGGATTCAACGGTCGCGTGCACGGGCCGACGATCGAAGCGGTCGAAGGCGATCGCGTCCGGATTTACGTCACGAACAAATTGCCCGCCGCGACGAGTATTCATTGGCACGGAATCATTTTGCCGAACGGAATGGATGGCGTTAGCGGACTTACGCAAACGCCGATCAAACCGGGCGAGACCTACAAGTACGAGTTCACGCTCAAACAACACGGCACGCACATGTATCACTCGCATCACGATGAGATGACGCAGATGGCGTTGGGCTTAATGGGATTGTTCGTCATTCATCCGCGCAATCCGAAGTATCGAGTAAATCGCGATTTCGCCTTCATGCTGAGCGAGTGGCGCATCGACACCGGCACGATGCGCCCAAACCCAAACGAGATGACCGACTTCAATGTCTTCTCGTTAAACGCGCGCATCTTTCCCGGGACCGAACCGATGGTGGCGAAGCTTGGCGATCGAGTGCGAATCCGTTTTGTTAATCTCAGCGCGATGGATCATCATCCGATGCATTTGCACGGCCACACTTTTCGCGTAGTCGAAACGGACGGCGGCCAAATTCCAGAGTCTGCGCAGCAAATCGAGACGACTGTGCTCGTGCAGGTAGGAAGCGCGCGCACCGTTGAATTCATCGCTGACAATCCCGGCGATTGGCCGGTGCATTGCCACATGACGCATCACACCATGACGCAGATGGGCGACAAATTCCCAAACATGATCGGCGTTAACCCTGGCAAGCTTGATGAGAAAATTCGCGGCTCGCTTCTGCCGGGTTACATGAGCATGGGCGCGACGGGAATGGCTGACATGGGGACAATGGGAATGTCAGTTCCGCGCAATAGCCTGCCGATGATGGGTGGCCCCGGACCGTTCGATTACATCGGCATGGGCGGAATGTTTACGGTGATAAAAATTCGGGAAGGAATTACATCCTACGACGATCCAGGTTGGTATCGGCATCCGGCCGGAACCGTCGCGGCTGTCGCTGCGAACGATGAAATCCAGCGAGACGGAATTGATCTTCGCGCACACGCGGCCGACGATCAGCCGGCGCATGATCGACGAGACTAACGCACAATGCATTGGCTTTGGCTGAGTTTGTATCACGCGCTCGCGATGTTCTGGGAAACGTTGTGGGCGCTTGTGCTCGGATTCAGTCTGTCGGCGATCGTACAGGTTTTTGTCAGCAAAGAGCAGATGACGCGTTCGTTTGGGCGCGCCGGTTTGCGCGAAGTTGCACTGGCGACTGGTCTTGGCGCCGCTAGTTCATCTTGTTCTTACGCGGCAGTGGCGGCGGCAAAGAGCGCGTTTAAGAAGGGCGCGGCTCTCGTCCCGGTGCTGGCGTTTATGTTTGCATCCACGAACCTCGTCTTCGAGTTGGGCGCAGTGCTTTGGTTGTTAATGGGATGGCTATTTGTGCTCGCCGAAGTGATCGGCGCATTCGTGCTGATCGCAGTCATGTGGCTGATTGTGCGTTTCACACTTCCCAAATCGCTGGAAGCCGAGGCCCGGCGGCACCTGGAGGGTGCGGAAGAATCCGCGTCGTGTCACGGCGAGCACGATCATGAACACCCGCCTTCGCCCGGCTCCGGCACGGCGGGCGAGCAGGGAAATGGAGAGGGGAAATGGAGGGGCGTGGCGAGCGCGTTTGCGATGGATGTGTCGATGCTTTGGAAAGAATTGCTGATTGGTTTTTTGCTTGCGGGATTTCTTTCCGCACTCGTGCCGGAAGGCTGGTGGCAAACGCTTTTTCTCACCGGCGGGCCGGCGTGGCTGCGGCTGATTGAAAACGCGATCATCGGACCGATCATCGCGATCGCGTCGTTCGTTTGCTCGATCGGGAACATTCCGCTGGCCAGCATTCTTTGGTCGAGCGGCATCAGCTTCGGTGGCGTTATCTCATTCATCTACGCAGACTTGATCGTGGTCCCGTTGATCGTGATTTACGGGAAATATTACGGTGTCAAAGCAGCGACTTACATCGTTGCAGTCCTCTTCACTTCAATGGTCGTTGCCGGAATTATTGTTGATCTTATTTTCTCCGCCTTGCACCTAATCCCGAGCGGAGCGCGCCCGGCAAGTCCGATAGCGCACGCCATGATCACATGGAACTACACGAGTTGGCTGGATTTGGTTGCAGTGATCGTGGCCGGCGCTTTCTTTTATCGGAGTTTTACAAACGCGCGGACTTCCGATTAAGATGAGTCCAAACCTCAACCTCCTATCCCATATGATTACACGAATTATCACCGCAGCGTTTGTCGCGTTGCTTTTCACACCGGTGATGCCGGTCCTGGCCGGAGACCATCCGGAACATCCACAGAGCGCACCGCCGCCATCTCTGCCGGCAACAACAAGAAATACGCAGCCCACCGCCGCTGCCGCGGTCGTGAGCAAGACCGATATTTCCGCCGGAATAAAAAAGAACATCGCGAGCGACAGTAAGAAAGCCGCCGACCGAAAGTTTCACACTAAGTATAAGGGCAAAGACCTCGCGCTCGACTTAATCAAGGTGCATGACGACCGAGTCTCCAACCTCGGTGGCGGCAAATATTTTGCCTGCGTCGACATGAAAGCCACCGACGGCACGGTCTACGATATCGATTTCTTTCTCACCGGAAACCCCGGCAGCATGACCGTCACAGAGACGGCCGTGCACAAGATCAACGGCAAGCCGCTTTACAATTGGAAAGAAGTAGGCGGCATTTGGAAAAAGGTATCAGCGTAAACGGAAGGTTACAGCATGCGCTGTCTGGTTTGCTTGGCGGTCTTGCTCGTCGCATTATTGACGAGCTGGGCTGCCGCTGAGCCAGGTATTGTCAAAGGATCCGACGAGTTCGAGTTCGTTTATCGGGTAAGATTGCCGGAGATCAAAGGCGAAGCGCGCCTTTGGATCCCGCTGGCGCGCAACGATGCGTTCCAAACGGTCACGCAGGAAGAGATCAATATTCCGATCAAGTGGGAGAAGATCAAAGACCGCGATTACGGCAATGACATTTGTGTGCTGCACCCGCAGCCCGCCGACAGTGGCAAGACCATCGAGCTGCGTTACAGAGTCGCTCGCAAGGAAAAATCTGCTTACGCCGTGAAAGGCGAAGACACTGCGCGTTTCCTGCGTCCGGAAAAATTGGTGCCGGCAAACGAGACGTTTAAGACGCTCGCTGAACAAGCGACCGCCGGAAAAAAAGACGACCTCGAACGCGCCAAAGCGCTTTACGATCACGTGCTCGGTCGAATGCGTTACGACAAATCAGGCACCGGTTGGGGCAGGGGCGATGCCATGTATGCGTGCGACGCCAAGACGGGCAACTGCAGTGATTTTCACGCGTATTTTATCGCACTCGCGCGCGCGGCTAAGATACCGGCCCGCTTCGCCATCGGCGCGACCATTCCCGCTGACAAAAACGAAGGCGCCATTGAAGGTTATCATTGCTGGGCGGAATTCTTCGCCGGCGGCCGTTGGGTGCCGGTCGATATCAGCGAGGCGTGGAAACATCCAGAGCTTGCAGATTATTATTTCGGTCACAATCCGGCCAATCGCTTTGAGTTGACGAAGGGCCGCGATCTCATCGTCGATCCTCCGCCCGCAACCGGCCCGATTAATTTTCTCGTTTATCCGCTGCTGGAGATGGACGGCAGCGCCGTCAAAACTGAAACAAGTTTTACGTTCCGACGCACTCGAACTTAATCCGAGTCATTCGATCAATTTAGCCGGGTTTCCTTTCGCGAGCGCTTTCTCGCGGTCAACCAGTGTGCCGTCTGCTTTGCGCCAGTAGTCCCGCTGTTTTCGAAACGGCATGAGCAGCGCGCTCTGCACACGATTGTCTTCCGGCAGCGAATAGCCGGGCACGCCAATCACAATTTCGGACTGCGAAATATTCAGACCTAATGTGCGGTGGAACCGATCCCACCAGGTAAACAGAGTACCGAAATTCGAGTTGTTCTCGCGATGGACCTGCGAGTGATGAATGCCGTGCATGCGCGGTGTAACGATCACTTTGCTCAAGAGCCGTTCGAAACGGATCGGCAGACGCCAGTTGCTGTGATGAAAGATGATCTCGGTCAGAAAGACCAGTTGGTAAGCGGTGAACGCCCACGCTGAAATCCGATCACGCTCACCTGGATCAGATTGAAAACGCTCGAGAAGGCGATCTCGCCGAAGTGAAACCGGAATGCGGTGGAGACATCCAGGTCCGGATCGATGTGGTGAACATTGTGAAAACGCCAGAGAAGCGGCACCCGATGGTTGGCCAAATGCCAGTAGTACCAGGCCAAATCCATTAGCAAGAAACCGAGCGCGAATTCCGCCCACGCCGGGAGCGCGACGAGATGCACAATCCCAAACGGTTTCTCCGCCGACCAACGCAAAGCCCAGTGCGCCGCGGGCCGCACAAGCATGGTCGCCGCCATGAACATCACGGCGGAGATGATTAGATTGACGACCAAGCGTCCGATGAGCGATCGCGTGCTTTTCCGCAACGGGAAAAGACGCTCCAGCAAAAACAGCAAGGCAAGAAATGCGATCGCGAGGAGCGGTTGAAGAAGCTGGTTCACATCAATCCACTTCATTTAAAGGAAAGCGGAACGCTTTCAACATTTGCCTGATGAATATGCGGGTTGCGCTCCGCCCGCGTGTCCGGCAGTTTGTCGCGCCAATGCCGAAGACTCTCTACATCACCACGGCGATCGATTACACGAACTCCGCGCCGCACATCGGTCATGCCTACGAAAAAATTCTGGCCGACGTCATCGCACGTTATCATCGGCTGAAAGGCGAAGAGGTTTTTTTTCTGACCGGTGTCGATCAACACGGGCAGAAAGTCCAGCAATCCGCCGCGAAGGAAGGCGTCGCGCCGGTGGAATTCGTCAAAGGCGTTACGCAAAAGTTTGTTGATCTTTGGGGGAAGCTCGATGTGCGCTACGACCGCTGGGCCGCGACGACCGATCCGGTGCACAAGAAATGTGTGCAGGGAATTCTGCAGCGACTCTGGGACGAAAAGAAAATCTACAAAGACAAGCAAGCCGGCCACTACAGCATTCGGCAGGAACAATTTCTCACCGACAAAGAGCGCGGCCCGAACGGCGAATTCGGCCCCGAGTGGGGAGAAGTGGAATTCCGCGAGGAAGAAAATTACTACTTCAAACTAAACGAACACAAAGATTGGCTGCTCCGGTACATCGACAATCGCAAGGACGCGGTCATCCCGGACTTTCGTCAGACCGAATTGCGCAACGCCGTCGAGAAGATTAGCGGCGACCTTTGCATCTCACGTCCGAAATCGAGATTGGATTGGGGCATCGAACTTTCGTTCGACAAAGATTTCGTCACCTACGTCTGGTTCGATGCGCTGACGAATTACATCAGCTTCATCGGCTACGATCCTTCTGTCTCATCCTTCATCCTTCAACCTTCATCCTTTCGAGAAAAATGGCCCGCCCTCCAAATCA
>CATPCN010000622.1 GCA_955652855.1 uncultured Chthoniobacterales bacterium
CGCCACCCGCCTTGCCTCACGACGCGTCGCTCTCTCCGAGTGCATCGGACTCGGCTGATCAAGCCCTCCGACCATCGGTGATAACCCAAAAGGACGATCCAACTGGCCGATGACTCGATCGGCATTCTTCGTCAACCTTTGCACGCTCCGGCAATTTCATGCGCAGCCACGTTCTAAACCGGATTTTCGCAGCGAGCAGCGAAAGGAGTCACTCCAATGCCTTCATATCGGTTCGGGAAGCATCCGCCAAAGCAAGACTATCGGACGCTGCGCTTGAAATCCTATCTGACGCCCGCGCTTGCGGCACCCCCTGCTTCCTACGACGTCCTGCCGACAATCTACGAAAAGCTGGGAACGGCAGACCCGGCACAGCTATTTCCGATGGACGGTAACGACAAGCTAGGAGACTGCACCATCGCCGCCGTGGCGCACGCCGTCACAACCTTTCGCGGCAAGGTCGGCAAGCAAACGATCATGTCCCAGCAAGCAGTGGTCAAGCTGTACATGCACCTCACGGGCGGTGTGGACTCCGGTCTTAACGAGCTTGACGTTCTCAATTACTGGCGCAAGAGCACTGTGTCCAGCGACAAGATTCTCGCCTTCGTTACCATCGATCCGAAAAATCACACCAACATTGAACAGGCCATTCTGTTGTTTGGCGGCGTCTACTTAGGATTTCAGGTTCAACAGAACTGCATTCAAGACTTCGACGCCCACAAGCCATGGACCCCAGGTCCACTCACCAACGATGGGCACGCGGTCTTCGCCGTCGCATACGATGCGAGCGGCGTGACTGTGCTCACATGGGGAAGCACGCAGAAGGCGACGTGGGCATGGTGGGACGAATGTGTCGACGAGGCGTACGCGGTCCTTGCCCCTGAAGCGAAGCAAGCCGACTTCGCCCCAGGCTTCAATTTCGCACAACTGCAAGCCGACCTGAATGCAGTGGCGCAATCCCCTTAGCGCCTCAGTTCCAATACACCGCGGACAAGGGCTCCGGTCGCGAACGACAACGCCCCCGCGTTGAGACAGTTCGAAGTGCGGAGTCGCAGTTTTGGCGCGAGGAAGAGACACCATGGCATCGAACCAGCACGACCCCGGATCCACCACCGCATTAGTGCCATCCCCCGATTTGAGGGAGTCACCATCGCGAGTGACACAGCAATCGATGGTGTTGTCAGTTGGCGTTGCAGTAGCTGCCCTGACTGTTGCTGGTTGTGTCTCGACGCCGATCGTGGGATCCCAAACCGGTCTCGTCCCCCCGAGCGGTATCGCATATTCGCTTCCCAAGGCATTGCTCGATGTAACGTTGTCCGATGCCGGTGGCGAACTCAAGCTCACAGTCGGCGCGCCAGAGTACATCGCGGATCAGCGATACACATACCTGTTGCAATACAAGCCCGACTCGTTCGCCAGCGACACGGTTGAGATTACCGTCGACCCGAAAACGACTCTGCTGCAAACCATCAACACCACTGCGGAAGACAAGACTGCGGACACCATCATCGAGCTTGCCAAAGCGGCCGCGCTCGCTGCGCGTTCCGCGCTTCTTGCGCAGGCTGCCGAAGCGCCGGAGGTCGTTATTCTCGAACAAAAGATCGATCCTGACGATGAAGAGAACGTCAAAACACTCGTCACCCGCATGAACACGGCCGGGGCGAGTCATGCAAATCAAATGCTGGCGAAGCTGAGTTGTCCCGTGGCCGACAAGACGAATCAGGCCCAGTGTGATTCCTACAGGAAGCTAAGTAGTCCAGCGCAGATTTCCTTTTCGATCAAACCGATTGGTCAACCGACGCCCGCGGTATCTGCAGTCCCGGACTGCTCATTAGGAGTTTGCTACCGGGTGCTGGTGCCATACCGTATCGATTTTGCGTTCAACGATGGTGCGTATGCGTATAGCACCGTCGTCAATCTGCCGAACAATGGACAGCCCGTGGTATGGCCGCTCGATCGCACGCCATTCGTAAAGCGCGTGAATAACGCAGAATTCGAGAACGGCATGCTGAAGAAGGTTCACGTCGAAAAACCGAGCGAGGCGGTTGAAGTTGCATCGCTTCCGGTCAAGGTAGTCGCTGCGATCTTCGATTCAATCACTAATCTGGTTCAGTTCAAGATCAACCTCTCCGACAAGGAAAAGGCGCTCGCCGAATCGCAAAAGACGTTGCTGGAGGCGCAACGCACATTGGAGAATGCGCGCAATCCGGTGCCTCAGTCCGCCGGGAATGCGACGAAGGCGCTCTTGGCGGGAAGCAGCGGCGGACGGACCATCAATCCGCGGCTGCAGGAGATACAGATCGCTAAACCGGCCGCGCCACCGGCCGGGCTGATCAGTCCGAGCAATCCGGGTAACCCGTCAGCGGGCCAAAAATGAAACGGTCCAAGACTTCTACCGGAGACAATTGGGTCCGACGTGAGCTGACGCTAATCGGGGCAAAGACGACCGTACCGGACAATCCCGACTGGACGCCGCTGCAGGTGCCCCTCGTGAGCCGGAGCTACATGACGGAGACTCACGGCGGTGGTCGCATGGAAGCGGTTGCCGGAGTGAATCGTCGACGTGCAATGACGGCTGGTTTGCCCGCTGGACAACCGCGCGCCAAGTTCGGGCTCGTCGCGCAGGACGCGGCCGAGATCGATTTACTCGCGCCCGTGACCGAAACAACGACCCTCCCATGGCGTTCGATTTGCCAATTGCTAATCACCCGCCAGAACAACGTTCAAGCTTACGGAACGGCGTGGTTCGCCGGGCCAGGACTGCTCGTAACCGCTGGGCACTGCATCTTGAACAATACTGGCGGCGGCTGGGCATCTTCGATCACAGTTGTTCCGGCAAGCAACGGCAGCTACCCGCCGCCTTTCAATATGTGGAACGCATCGGGCATCGAAGCCCATCAACATTGGGTCGATGGCGCGGATCCGAACTTCGACTACGGGTTCATCACGCTGGCCGATACATCAATCGGTCAACAGCTCGGCTGGTTCGGCTTTGCCGTACTCCCGGATGAAAAAGTCGTCAACATGTTGATAAACGTGGCCGGTTACCCGGCGAACGAACCAGCGGGCACGATGTGGTTCAACACGGGACGCGTCTTCGCGGCCGACTCCGCGTTTCTCGAATACATGCAGGAGACGGAGGCCGGCGAGAGCGGTGGACCGGTATTCTGGTACGGCCAGGATCAACGCGTTGTCGTCGCAGTTCACGCATATCACTCGACGTCCGGGAATAAGGGATTGCGGATCACCGAAGAAATGTATCAGCGGATTGTGCAACTTCGAGGGTTTTGACCGAATTGGGCGAAAAATTGAAACGACGCCGATTGCCGTGAATGTGAAACGGCGAGCGCGTAATACTAAGAGGTGCACTTTGGCCGCAAAACAAGGACCAAGTGGAACGGGGAGACCGAGCGGCACGAAGCTCGGTGGGCACGGCGGCAAAGGAGTGAAAACGGCGCGACCGGCCTCCAAACGACCTGGCATCATGCCGTCGACCCAAACGCCATCAAGTGAAACGACCGCTCCGAGCGATTCCTCGATCGCGAACCTGGACAAGATCGATCACATCATCGTGCTGATGATGGAAAACCGTTCGTTCGATCACATGCTCGGGTATTTGTCGCTGGAGGGCGGCCGGCCGGACGTCGACGGCCTCGCCGCGGGCATGCAGAACGTGTTCAGTGGTACGGCGTATCCAGTATGGCACCTCACGAAGACCAAGTTTAACGAGGGTCAAGATCCCTGCCATGACGGGGTATGTGTCGACGCACAAGTGGCGAATGACAACGGCGGATTCGTCGCGAATTACGCGGATACGCATCCCGGGGATCCCGATTTTTCAATCGCAATGGGCTATTACAACCATGGCGACTTGCCCACCTACGACCACCTGGCGGCCGAATTCTGCGTTTGCGACAGGTGGTTTGCGTCGGTCGCGGGAGCGACGTGGCCGAACCGTCTCTACGCGCTAGCAGGGCGCGCAGCGGGCTCGCGTGACAATCCTCCACCCCTACTCACTAAATTTAGCCTGCCCTCCTTCGTGCGTCATCTGGACGAACAACACGTCGCTTGGCGTTGGTACGCGCATCCGTTCGTCATTGGCGGCCTGCTTACGACATTGCAGATAGCGGACGATCATTACAACGGCCCCGCCTCCGGCAACTATTCGCGATTCGATCCGGATTTCCTGCGCGATGCAGCAGCAGGAACGTTGCCTGCACTGTCCTGGATCGACCCGGATTTTGGCGTGTACTTTTTCGGTAAGCAGAATGATGACCACCCGCCAGCAGACGTCGTCGCGGGTCAGGAGCTCGCTCTCAAGATCTATCACGCGGTCGCACAGGGTCCGCTATGGAACAGGACGTTACTGGTCATCGTGTACGACGAGCACGGCGGCTTTTACGATCACGTAGCGCCTCCGCCCGCCTACGATGACGATCCGGCGTTCCGTCAATACGGTGTGCGCGTTCCGGCGCTAATAGTGTCCCCGTGGGCGGCCCGCCGAAGCGTATCGAGCGCGTATTTCGATCACGCGTCGATTATCAAGACGATCTTGCTTCGATTCTGTCGTGGAGCGGACGGTTCGATCCCGGACATGGGCACGCGTGTCATGAGAGCGAATCACCTCGGTGCGCTATTGGATCAACCTGCCGCGCGACAAGCGCCTCCGATGGCAATTTACCGGCCGGCGGTAGAGCGCCTCGCGGCGTGGCAGTCCGATGCATTTAGAGCCCGGTTCCATGCGACCGGTGTTGTTCCCCGCTCCGGCCATGGTCTGAGCGAGTTCCAGCAGGGGCTAGTCGCCGCGGCAGCGGGCAAACAGTCAAAATGAGCGGCGCAACGTACGACCAGCCTGTTGCGTACCTAACCGGCAAGCCGTCCGGCATATGGAATCCGGCTTCTCGGCGCCCTACAAGCGGCTCTCAGTCACTGAGACGGAAGTGAACCAGCGCAGCGTCGCATGACAGCGGGATCCTGATCTTTCAGCTCCAGGGGGCATATGCGTTGCTCGGAAAATTTCGCAACGGGGTACCGTCACAGGTGCGTGAGATCTTGGATAGGCGCTATCTTCATTTGCATCTTGATGACTTGCCCGCTCGACGGGCATGCACAAGCGGCCCCCGACGTGGCGCAACCAAAAGGTACGACCACCGACGCTACCGAAGCAAAGAGTGCGACGCCCGACGAGGCCCAAGGAAAAGCTCCGAAATCCGACACCGCGGCAGGCAAGGCGACAATCGCGCCGGAGTCGCTGGAATTTAACGACCAACCCGTCGGCACGACAAGTGCAGCGCGGAAGATAACCGTGACCGCCGCGCGCGAGGAAAAGGCGGTGGTGAAAGGCATGAAGGTTGACCGACCTTTCCGCGCCATCTTGGACCATTGTCAAGCAGAAAAAGGCAACTCTTGTGACTTGAAGGTTTCGTTTGCGCCAAGCCGTGATGGTCACGTCGAAGACACGGCACGGATAACGTTGGACGGCGACTCGCAACCGCGGTCAGTGAGGCTGATCGGAATCGGCCTCTGCGAGGAGGATCAACGCTCTTGCATTGCAAACGACGATGTAACGGCCAGCACGGTGATCGTGTTTGTGGTCATTTACCTGCTTGGTTTCATATTGATTCGGTGGAACATGATCGCGCGGCCCGCCCGGCAGCTCGCCGAGGCGCAGATCGAAGCGGTCAGGAAACGGATTGTCGTCTTTCAGCCGAGCGGAAGCACCGCGCAGGTGGAGACGTTGCTTGCCAACGCTGAAGGATTTGTTAAGCCGAAACAACTCACGCAGCGCTTAGGTGACTTTCTCTTTTGGAGCCGCGGCGGAGAAATTGCCGCATGGACATGCATCCATGAAGCAGAGGAACAATTGGTGTCATTCCTGCCGGACGAATCCGTTCGGGCGGCAATCGAGCGCGCCGAAGCGGACCTGCGACTGGTTGGAACCGTTCCCGCGCTCGCGCTAGCCGACACGATGAAGCAGGCCATATCAACCGCACCTTCATCCTCTGGGTCTTCCTCAACCATCCCGCGCCTGAAGGCGTTGCTGTACGAAGCCCTCGGCATGCTGTATGACCGCGCAGACACAAAATTTGCAACACTGGTAAGTTGGCACAACAAGACTGCCTGGCTGCTCGCCTGTGCACTCCTGTTGACGGTAGTCCTAGCGATTTCACTTGGACATGCAGTCTATTTTTTCATCGGAGCCGCCGGTGGCCTGCTAAGCCGACTCAGCCGCGCCTTATATCGCGACGATGTTCCGACCGACTACGGTGCCTCCTGGAGCACCTTGTTTCTAAGTCCTGCGGTAGGAGCATTAGCAGGTTGGTCCGGCATTCTCCTAGCGGACCTGGCGGTGAGGTTGCAAGTGCTCGGATCGGCGATCACAGTGACTTGGGATCAGCCGTACGCGACGAGTACCGCGTTGGCGCTGGCATTCGTCCTGGGTTTTTCCGAACGCCTCTTCGATGGCATCCTGACCCAGCTCCAAAGCAAGATTCAGGCGCAGCCCGCCGGAGCAAGCGCGGCCACGGCTACGGAATTACACATTACGTCTGCCAGTACGCTCCAGCCAGCCACAGTCGGCACAGCCTATGCAGAAACGCTAACGGCTACCGGAGGCTCGCCCCCCTATATCTGGAGATCGATTGGCGGCGCATTGCCTGACAGTGTAGCCCTCGATAGCTCGGGCCGGCTCTCCGGCACGCCGACGCGCGCGGACACGTTCAAGTTTACCGGGCAGGTAACCGATGCAAAGTCGACAAGCAAGGCGATGGAAGTCACGATCCAGGTCAGATAAAGACGATTACGACGTCGGTTTCATGAAGCTAGGCGAGCCCCCAAGGATCGCGAACCCGCAACCGAATGCCTAAAGAGTTGCGAGTTAATGCCACGTTGTGCAACTGTGCGGACCTTTTCAGCGCGCCATAAGCAACCTCTGTGAGATTTCGAACATGGAAACCACTCCGCCGTCGCCGCCGCCCTCCAAGTCCAGCGGATTTTTCGCCTTTCTCGGGAAACTGCTCGACTGGGCCGGAAAGGCTATTAAGGGCCATCCTCTCGCCTCGTCCTTGGCAGCACTTGTCATTCTTGCGCTCCTAACAATCACTGTTGGAAGCGTAAATCAGACTGACTTTATAAACGTCCTCCTCGTGCTGGTGACTATTGCCGGAGGTCTGTACTTCACCTTTTTCCCCGCACCTTCGGCGATCCGTGGCCTTGCTGCCATAGTTATTGCCATCTTGGTCTCCTCGATCGTACTGAACAAGCCATTAGAACTGCGCACCGATCTGCCTAAGCTCTGGCGAGTCGCCCGGGCTTCGCTGCTTGCGAGAGTTGAGCTACCGTCCGCTACGCCACCAACCAGCCAACCTTCGATCAGGCCACTTCTCGCCACAACAGCGTTGAGCACTCCGGGCACGTATGCCAGCGTGGGTTGTGGCCAGACGCAGTCCGCAAGCGTCGAAGTCACGCTTCCCCCCGACGCAATCGACGTGACATATTCAGCAAGGTGGGTGGACTTAAGCAACATTAAGTCGTCGACCCAAAGTGCACGACAAGAGGGTCAGCGGCTCATAGCGACGGGCACGATCACAGGGCTCGATCGGCAGTACATCCTTGGGATCCCGAATTGCCCTGGCGGCGGCCACGCCACGCTTGTCTTAACCGGTTCATACAAGACACGCGGGAGTTGAGGGGCTCTCGACGCGGAGATCAATACGAGCCCCCGGGGCGCCTTCAATCCGCTTCGACCGTGCGAACACGCTTTGCCATCGACATTGGCGGCAGCCGTTAGACTATCTTTCCGCGCCTAGTCCAAAGCTCTAAGCGATGCTGGTTTCTTTCTGGTGGTTGGTCGGCTACCTGGCCGTATTCGGTCTGGTGATCGCCTTGCTGTGGATGCTCATCTGGTGGATGCGACGAAGCGGCGCGAGGCGACGCTCGCCGCTGGCGCGCAACCTGCTACGCAGCCCCGGTGACTCTCTACGCCCCGAACTTGAAGACCTGAACTCCGACATCATGGGGCTTTGCTGCCTGATGTTGATCATGCCTCTAGTGGTTTACTCGATCTGGATTACTCAGATCCATTTCGGTGCAGCAACGATCTCAGCGGGGAATCTGGTGTGGCTATGTGCCGTCATCATTGCGGCGCTTGGTTATTTGTTGCTGAAGCTGCGAAGAGTCCTGGAACGACGGCGGTCACTGTATCTGGCGCTCGATGGCGAGATGGCCGTTGGGCAGGAACTCAATCAATTGATGCGGAAAGGCTATGCCGTCTATCACGATTTTCCGGCCGACCGCTTCAATATCGACCACGTTGTGGTGGCTCCGGGGGGCGTATTCGCGGTCGAGACCAAGTCTCGGGCTAAGCACACTGCCGGTGATGCCAAGGCCGAGGCCGAGGTAATCTACGACGGTCAAACGCTCCGTTTTCCACGTTGGGAGAGTCGCGAGTTTTTGGACCAGGCAACACGACAGGCCACTTGGTTATCGCAGTGGCTAACAAGCGCGGTCGGGGAGCAAGTGACTGCGATGCCGGTGCTGGCCCTACCGGGGTGGTTCATCAACCGCGTTCAACGCGGACCGGTGCAAGTGATCAGCGGACGTGATGCGAACAATCTCGTTCGCCCCGGCGAGACGATCTTGTCGGCGTCGATGATGCAACGCATCGTTCACCAATTGGACGCGCGATGCCGAACCGTCGAACCGCGGGCCTACCAACAGCCAAAGCGCCAACAGGAAACGCGGCCATAGCCATCCGCAGTGCGGGCAACCTGCGACGACACATCCCTTTGTTCAACACTGACCCAAACGGGTGGCCCTTTGGCCGAGTGGGCGGGACCGTTAACTTGCGTTGCCTCGCTCCGATTTGTCGTTGCGCATGATTACTTGATCCGCTGTTGTCATCGCCGCCGCGATATCAAACTCACTCGACGCGAAATTCTTGCATTGCAACACTTCTGGGAGCAGGCCATCATACTTCCCACGCTGCTTGTTTTTCACCGCTGCAGCCAGCTCCTCGCCAGTTGGCGCCGGCATTTGAGCGACGTCACGCAACGCAGTAGCGACGCCGCTGGAATCTGCGTCTTGGATGCAAATCGATAGGCCCTCGTTGGTGGCGCGCAGACCACGCGCCATGAGCATCAGCGCAAGCGTGTCATTCACCCAATCCCCCTGCCATGTGAAGGCGCGCACGTCGCGCCCGCATTGGACGACAGTCTGGTTGGTTAGGTGCAGACGCTGATATGCCGTCCGAGCCTCCGCGACCTGAGCCTGCGCCGTCGAGTCAAGGAACGAAAGAATGGTCGTCTCCTCCAGAATACTGCGCATCTCTTGGCGAACCCGGTCATGGGTCTTGCCCCCCATGCCTTCGAATAGCGGTAACTTGCCGGCCTTCGCCGGGACCACCTCGATCAACTTTTCCTCGGGACGGCAACTCAACACCTTCCAACGACGTCCAGCGAAGATGACGTAAGAATCGGCCGTCAGTGGCCGGGCCATAGGAAGCGTTCCCAGCTGTTTGCCATCACATACGACTCGGAACTCCTCTGGGCTCACGAAGGCGGCCAGGAACGTATAGTGATTAACGATCTTTTCCCCCACCACGCCATGTAGAAGCACCCCCTGTGCATCCTGCATCAGCACCTGCTTCTCCCCCAGCGCGCGGAGAAGTTCACCGAACTCAACCTTCGTCAGCGCCGGGAAAAGTCCACTACTACACAAGAAGGAATATGCCTGCGCCGCAGTCAGGCCCCCATATTGGGCGATGAGCGAGAGCAGCTGCTGGATCAGTGTGGACAGATGCATGGCGTGGATGCGTGGCGGTTCGAACCATCCGGCCACGAGCAACCGAATTTGCGCCACTGTCTCAACTAGGCCTTCTCGCAACTGGTCCGAAAGCGAAGTGTCTCCCTCGATCGGATCTTCAAGACAGTAGCAACGTAAGATGGCGGCCTCGCCTTTGCGCCGGCCGGAACGACCCAAGCGCTGGCGCAAGCTTGCCACGGAGGGAGCGGGGCCGATCTGCGCGATGCTCTTGACCGCGCCGATGTCGATGCCTAGCTCGAGGGTGGTCGTGGCGATCGCCGTGGCAGGACGCTCGCCCTGTTTGAGGGCGCGCTCGGTTTCCTCTCGAATTTCCTTCGACAGACTTCCATGATGCGGCCAGAACTCATTGGGTACCCCAACCCGGTCGCAGGCACGGCGCAGTAGATCAGCGTAAAGCTCCACCTTCTTCCGACTGTTCGGAAAAACCAGATTGTTGGCGCCACGCAGCGTCGTGAAAAGCTCCTCGCCGATCGCCAGTATGCCGGTTGAAATGGTGTCCTCCTGCTCGACCCTATGCCCCGTTTTCTGGCGCGCATTGACCTCCTCATCAGAGAGCCTGGGGGGAAGATTGTAGAAGCCCTTCACCACCACTTTGAGTTCCTGACCACCGGCACCGGTGTCGATGATGTCGACGTCGCCACCGCTGTCCGGACGCAGGAACTCGGCGGCGAACTGCATCTCCCCCAGGGTGGCGGAGAGACCAATGCGGGGCACGCGGCGCTTGAGTGCAACGTCAATCCGGTTAAGCAATGATTGCAGCTGTTTCCCGCGTTCAGTGTCGATGAAGGCGTGCAACTCGTCGATTACGCAGTAGCGCAACCCCCCGAATAGTCTTCCGAGGGCGTGGCCTTCGCGCATGAGCAGGCCTTCCAGCGACTCGGGTGTGATGAGCAGACAGCCACGAGGATTCTTCTGGAACTTCGCCTTAAGCGTCGGCGAGATGTCGCCATGCCACGGAAAGACTGGGATTTCGAGCGTCGCACAGAGTTGGTCGAGGCGGGCCCACTGATCGTTGATAAGCGCCTTCAGCGGGCTAATGTAGAGCGCGCTAACGGGTTCGTCCGCCGTTAGGAGCCGCGTCAGAATCGGAAAGAACGCCGCCTCGGTCTTGCCGGAGGCGGTTGCGGCGGCGACGATGACGTCGCGCTTTCCCTCAAGGATGCACGGAATCGCACGTTCCTGCGCCTCGCGCAGTTCCGTCCAGCCGGCCGCCCAAATCCAGCGCCGGATTCGTTCGTCCAGCAGGTCGAAGGCCGCGGATTCAGAGCTTGAAGCGGGTGAGCTCATCGGCGCCGTCGGACGTTGCGGTCTCTACGCGCAGGTCGGCCGCGCCCCCCTCGTCCTTCGACACGTCGAGTTGGCCCAGCAACGGCTGCCAACGCGTTCCCGGGTTCTGCTCCAACACGGAGAGGAGGTTGACGAACGCCGTGATGGTCGTCCGCGGAGTGCGAAAGTAGGCCTCGCCGAGACGTTTCTGACAATGGTCCATGAACGCTTCCAACGCTTCGTCGGGAAGCAAGTACTTGGTCGCATCGCCGAAGGCATACACATTGCGCAACTTGCCAAGGAGCAGGTAGAAGTCTTCGAGTGACAGGCTTGCGAGCCGTACGACGGGTCCGGTGAAATCAACCAGTCCGTCCTTGGCAAACGTGTTCTCGGCCAGTCGCGATTGCAGCGCCGGGTAACTGTACAGTCCCCGCCGCGTGTCCAAAACAAACTCAGGCGTTCCGCCCATCACAAACCCGAGGCCCTCGGTAGAACCCTGCAACGAGTCATTCAGGATGCGCAGAATCTGCTCGTAGTTAGAGTTGCGCGCCTGCGTGTTGGCGAGCTTGTAGAGGTTGACCATCTCGTCCAAGCAGACCAGTAGACCCGCATAACCTGCCAAGCGGCTAAAGCGCGCCAGCAATTTGAGTTGATCGTAGAACGATGCATCGTCGATGATCGTGCGCACCCCAAGCGCTTGTCGAGCATCAGTCTTGGTCGCGAACTCGCCACGCAGCCAGCGGATCGCGTCCGATTTTAGCTGTTCGTCGCCCTCGTCAAAGCCGCGCCAATACGCGGCGATAACCTCAGCGAAGTCGTAACCGTTAACCATCTCTTTCAGCTGGTCGAGCTTGGCAAAGAGCAAATCACCTGGTTTTGCGCCGGTAGACTTCGCCTCCGCCACGGCACTGGATACGAATTTCTCCACGACGCCCGCGATAGCACCCCCTTCCGGTTTGGCGCGTGTCGCCAAGCTGCGCATCAACTCGGCATAAAGGGAGCGCGCCTGGCCTCCAGTTGCGTGCAAGCGACGGTCCGGATTCAAATCGGCATTGACCACCACGAGCTTCTTTTCCAGGCCGACCGCGCGCACCAGGTTCAGGAAGAACGTCTTGCCCGAACCATACTCACCGATCACCAATCGGAAGGTCGATCCGCCATCTCCAATGCGAACGATGTCTTGAATGAGCGTTTCGAGCTCACGGGAGCGCCCCACCTGTACCAGGTATTGGCCAACCTTGGGCACCACGCCGGCGCGCAAGGATTGAATGACGGCATCCCGCTCCCGCGGACTGATCGTGGTCATTGCAATACCTCGTGCACGATCGCTGGATTGATATCGATGGGGTCGGTGCCTTCCATAAGCGGCTTATCGAATTTTTCGAACGCGGCGTCGTTGAGACGCTCTAGCGCGCCATCGAGCATCAGTCCACGATCGGCCGCCAGCTCTTCCAGTTCGACGCGTGCCCAATGCGCGCGGGTCAACAGCGTCCGTACCAGTGCCGAGTCGCGCATGTCCAACCCCAGCAATAACGGTTCTTGCGGCTGCGCCGGCTCCGTCGGTACAATTTTCGCACCTACCTCGGGCTCGGGCTCGGGCGCGAGCATCCCCGGCGCGAAGATCGCGCCTAGGATCATCGCGACCCGTTCGGAATCTGCCTGAAGCGCGGCAATTCTGGAAGGGTCGAGGCGAATACCTGTGCTCTTTTCCTCCTTCGGCGGCCTCGGGATCGCGTAGTCAACGGGCCCATTCGTGCCTGGCTTGACGGTCACCGGTTCAGTTGCCGCCAAATGTAGCTTTGCGTAGACCGTCTTGGGATCGAGACGCAATACCTTGAACGTCTTCTCCAGTGTCGCAATCTCTCCGGGCGTCACCTGCACATCTGCGAGCGCGATTAATGTAAGAAAGTCACCGATCGCCTCTTTCTGTGCCAGATCGAGAACTTCGACGCGCTGCTTAAGCCCAGTTAACTTCGGTGGTTCCAGTAGCATCAGGCGGAGACGCGCCTGCAGGCGGCGACGTTCGGACTCACTCAGATGCAACGACTCTTCCAGGCGACGCCGAAGGATCGCCTTCTCGATGTCTGATGCTCGTCCATCCGCGGAGGCAACCGCCGTCCCGAGATGGAGCATGAGGGCAGCAGCGGAGTAGCGGCCATCCGGCACCGTCTTGGCCGAGGCATTGTCGTCTGCAAAGAGAGCGACATTGGTCTGCTCCGAAGGCAGCGCTCCGCCAAAGCGGGGGTCGGGTTCCATTCCAAGCCCGCCCTCGCCCAGCGCGCGACAGAAGGCCAACAGCTTCGACTTGTTGATGAGCTGCCAATCCGGGAACCAGGTCCGCAGCTTTGCAAATGGAATGGCCAGCGGCTTTCCGGCGCGCTCAATCAATTGCCGCGCCTGCTCGATGGGCTTCCGCGCCTCGTCCGGCCACAGCATGTACGGGAGTTCGACGATCGCATCAAAGGTGTTGGCCATCACCAGATTTTTCGAAATGAAGCGGCTATAGGGATCGAGAAGCGCATAGCAGGCATCGGCTACTTCCTGCAGCTTTCTCACTGGCGAGGTGAGGACCGAAACGTCGGGCAGCGTGAACTGCAGCGTGTGGACAGTATTGCCGCCACCAAATGTCGCGCTCGCCGGCCGCCGCTCCAGCTTTAGCATGGTGCGGTTTTGCGGCAGCGATATCCCCTGGCCATACATTTCCTGGTACTTCCAGGTGAAAAGCCTCCTGAACTCGCCGGGGCAGCGAATCGCGGCGCTCCGCAGATAGGTTGTCGGATCCGACACGAACCAGGTATATGCCCATCGATCTGGAAGCGGCTTGTTGTCCTTCGCGCATTGGGCCAGCGCTATGCGATGGGGCAAAGTTAGCTCGCGCCCATTCAGAAGCGGCGGTGGCTCCCGGTTGTAGAGTCGGTCGTCGACCGATCGGTAGTTGAGCAACTCGAGCAATGATCCGGCGTAGCGCTGAAACGCCCGGTTGGCTTTGTAAATGGCCTTGAGCCGTTCTAACTCTTGCTTGATTGCTGGCAACTCGCTCTTCGCCGCTTGGCTGTTCTCGGCGTCATGCAACGCGCGTCGCTCGAGGCCGTAGAAATACAGGAAGACGTATCCGATGTCGGCTTGTGGATCTTGCCGACCCGTATTGAGCCAGTGGAGATAGGCTGCCCGGGCTTGCGGGGAGGCGGCACTGTACGAAGGCCAATAGTCGAGCCGACGCACACCGCAGTCTTGAACGGAGCGGTCAATGGGCAAGCTCACATCCACCAGCGCAGGTTCGACACCTCTGCCGCAGGCTGCGGCAAGATCCTTGCCGCTATAGATCCATCCGCCCAACCGCCGACCGCCAAGGGTCGTTTCGCGCCAGTAGTCGTCCCCGTTGGTACTCATAGTGCGCACCACCGCTGCGGGCTGGGGCTCGTAAGGAACAACGGCTTTTCTGCTTGGCGTATAAGCCGGGCCCGATCTCCGGTTCGGTGGACGAGGCGCCTCAGTACTGCTCCCAAAGATCTTGAAGGCGATCCAGATGGCGAGCGCAACGCCGCCCAAAATCAATAGCTCGCGACCGTACTGAATGACGACCCAAGCAACGCCGCCGAACAAGACCAGTACCACGGCCCCCAGCTCGGACCCCTTTTTCTTGGCCACCTCTTGCCTCCCTCACGCTGTAAGGACTGTAGCGCGAAGCATGCACAGTGCAAAGAGCTGGACTTGTATGCGACGAGGCTATGCCAAGCGGATTAGCACGCAAGGCAATGCAACCCGAACGAGTTTTGCGATTGCCCGGCCGCTTTCTTCTAGATCGCGGTCGCAAGTTCAAGATACCGACAGAACGCATTCGCGAGTTGCATCTGGCGAGGCGTTCGGCACAGTGCCTCGAACACAGTCGGCGACGCGACAAGGATACAGACGCACTTCGCGCGCGACGTGGCAACGTTAAGCCGGTTTAGACTGTAGAGAAATTCCATCCCGCGCGGCGCGTCCGCGTAGCTTGAGGTCGTCATTGAGTAAATGACGATCGGTGCTTCCTGCCCCTGAAACTTGTCGACGGTACCGATGCGTGCTCCGGCAATGCGATCCAAGAGCTCGAACACTTGCGCGTTGTAGGGCGCAATGATCAGGATGTCCTGAAGCGTTATCGGCCGCTCGATACCATGCTTGTCGATCCAGGTCGTACCTGATGCCAGAATTTTATCCACGAGATCCCGGACGCAATCCGCTTCTTCCGGCGATGAACTCTGATTGCCTTCGGTAGAGACCGCTACGTAACGAAGGCCCGTACCGTTGACGCGACCAGATGAGCGGATTGCTTGAATCTCCAACCCGGGACGTGGATGCAGGCGACCCTCATAGAACAGCTCGGACGTATAGGTGCAGATGTCCGGATGAAGGCGCCATGTCTCCGTGAGGAAGAGACCGCGGTCAGCCGCAATCGTCTGTTGGTCGCCGAGGATATGGTGCAATGCTGAAACGTCGGTGCCTTCCGGGTGGCTGCCTTGCATCGGCTGGTCGAGCTGCTGCGGATCGCCGAGCAACACGATGCTAGTTGCGGCCTGGGATACCGCAAGCACGTTCGCCAATGCCATCTGCGCTGCTTCATCGATAAACAGCACATCGACGGCCTGCGCCGCCTCAGGCGACGCCCATAGCCAAGCCGTGCCACCTGCCACACTCGATCCATTGCCGATAGCCCCGAGCAGTTCAGCGTTGTTGTTCGCAAATCGCAATTGCGGCTGATCAGGCTCCATCTCCCACGGCTTCTGGATGCAGCGCACATCAACAACCATTTCCCCACCCGCCTCCACCGCCCTATCGAGCAGGTTGCGGATGACCTTGTGGCTATTGGCGGTGACGCCAACGGTCTTTCCAGCCTTTACGAGGGCGCAGATCATGTGTGCGCCTGTGTACGTCTTGCCCGAACCCGGTGGCCCTTGGATGGGGAACACCCCGCTTTCGATTCCCGGCGCGATCCGAAGCGCGGCATCGAGGGAGGATTCACCGTCATGCTGGATCGGCTGGCCCCCGATGCGGGGCTTCATGCGCATCAGGAGATCGCGTGCCGCCTGAAAGGGCCCGTCGCCTTCCATTCCGTGATCGACGACATACTCTCCGATGCGAACGAGTGCGTTCGCGAGGACTTCTGTATCGATCACCTTATGGGAGAAGATCGCTTCAGGGTGGATATTTGCGCTATCCCCACGTTTTTTGATGTCGACCCAGCGTTCGTAAACGGATATTGCATCAACCTTACCCAGCTTCGCGCCGCCAAGATTGCGCAAATCTTCGCCGCCCCGCATTTCTGTTTCTTGGGGAGGGAAGCTGTAGCGGTGAACTGGCGCCTTTGCTGTACCGCCGATCGCGCCTATAAACAAAAGCCCCGCCATTCCCGCGCGCTCTTCGAGCAAGTCCTCGGCCGTGAGCTCGGAGAGGCGGTAATACTCCCACCAAACCGCCTTCTGTTCGCGCCAGTGCCAATCGAGCGTGTGCGCGAGAAGCCAGCGAGCGTGCTGTTCGGCTGACCGCTCCACCACGTCGGCCGGAACGTCGCCCGCCAGTCTCTCGATAAGGGCGTTGATCTTCTCTCGCCGTTCACTTAGCGCCTCGCTCGGCGCGCCCTCTGACACTTCCGGTCGAGGAACGGCAGTGCCGGCCTCGATAAGCTCGGCGCGGCGCGCTTCTAACCAGTCCCGCAGCTTCCATGCCGATATGCAGTCATCTCGGTTATAGCCGGCCACGACGCCGCGATCGACACCATCGATGAATTCGAAGTCTCCGAGCTCAAGACAAGCTTGGACCTTGGCGAGCGCCATGTTGGCGTCTGGGAGCGCGATCTTCCGGGCGAATCCGTAGAGTGGCTCGAGCTTCTTGATGGAGTAGCTTTCCACACTCGCCCGCAGGCCATTTCGCACGACGCTGTAAAGGTCGACAAAGCATCCGGAGCGCAGAAGCAAATCGACCTCCTCTTCACGGCTCGCATAACGGCCCATCAGACGCTTCAGCGCCGCAGGCTCATAGGACGCGAAATGATAGATGTGTAGATTGGGATATTGCTCCAGCCGATGCATGACGAAGTCGATGAAACATTCGAAGGCATGTTTCTCCTCCTCACGGGAGAAAGCCCAGTCAGCCGTGTAGGCAACGTTGCCGCCGCTGTCGGTAAAGGCGTAGCCGAACAGATATTCAAGGCCGGACTCGCCAACGAAAGGGTCCCCCTCTAGGTCGAAGAAGACATCTCCGGCTGACGGTTCTGGAAGGGTCGCCAGTCCGAACCCTGGTATCACCGGGAAAAGTTCGTGCAGCACGGTTCCGGCTTCGCGCCCCTCGATCTGAATGCGCGCCTGCTCTCGCACCCGCTCGTACGAATGCGCGGCACCACGCGCGGGCTTCCATGGCAGTGGAACCGGCAGCGTGGCAAGGCTGGCAGTGGTGTCCACGCCGCGCCGCTTCAGTTCATCGATTTGAACCTTGGTGATCCCGGCCACGAGCGAAAGGTGGTCGTCCACCCGGCGCCTCTTGTCGCAACGATCCCGCCAACGACAGATGTCGCAATGTTCCTTTGGGTCCGGGTAGATTTCAGCCTTCGCTTGGTCGTCGATTGCGGTGTTGAGGCTGCTTTTCACGCGGCGATAGTAGGCCGCGTAATCGTCCATCCGATATCGTTGTAGCTCGTAATCGGACCAGGGTGCCACGACATAGCTGTATGTCGGACGCTTCCCTTGAACTGTTGCCACCAGGTCTGCATAAAGGCAGAGCTGCAAAACGCTACCGCCCTTGGTCTCGCGGGCGAGCTTAGTGTCGATCACTTCATACGACCACGCACCAAGATCGCTCGCAGTCTCGACCCTCCTGAGGATGTCCGTGCGGCCCACCCAGCCGTCCGCGCGAAATGCGCCCTGCACGATGATCTGATCGCCGGCGATCATGGCGTCCCGCGTGCGCGCGACCGCTTCGTCGTCGACTCCGACACCCTCGATGGTCGTGACGGATAAGCCTTGGGATTTCAAGTGCTCGACATAGCCTTGCTCATGTCGTGCGCCACGCTCCCAAAGGATCTGCAGCAGTGGGTCCCAAATCTTCGGCTTTCCCAGCGCGCCTGTCGCAACCGCGATGTCCAGGCCGGTCAGGTGTCGGCAATAAAGATGCCCGACCAGATCGGAAGCACTAAGCAGAATCGAATCGCCGAGCGTTTGCATATGCGATCGTGACCTAACCGAGAGTCTTTGCGATGCTCCGTCACTCTAACAGCCCCATCGACTACCTTCGCTTGGCCCGTAAAGGAACTGCTCAGTGAGCGCCCGACTCGCAACCGAATGCTTAAACGGTTGCGTGTGTTCCCCATGAAGCACAAGACCCGTGGCGCAGCAACGGCAGCGACTGGCCCTTCTGGGACTTTCGCGACCGCCGGGTATGGGATGAGCTAAGGAATTGGGCCTTTGCAGACGCCAAGACACTGCCAGTGCGCCGAATGAGCTGCGTAGGAAGGTCCTGCTTCTCGTCGTCGTGCAGCGCAGTCAACTATTGAGCGCGGAAGGCGTTGCTCGGTCTGCCACCCACCGTGGCGCATCCGCCACTCGGGGTGGAGTCCTTCATTTCTTGGCACAGCTCTGCACCAGTACGCTCCCCCCATACGCGCCCGCGAGCGAAAACCGCGCGCGCGTTTCCGGGCGCAATTTAGTGGCAGCGAACTTCTTATCGGGCGCCTCAACCAAGAGTTTGTCTGGGGGGACATCCGGCGAAAGCAGCTTGTAAGCGAAGACATCAATCGGAAATCTGCAATCGTTCCTGATCTCGATAAAGGCTTGATCCCCAAGCGCAGTTCCGCGTGGACCTGCTGGCTCCCCGTACGCAAACACTGCGCACTGGCATACAACGTACCAGTTCACGTTGTCGACCGGTTTTGTTGGAACCCAGTCGATTAGCGGTGCCGCTACGGCCTGTGAAGGAGTTTGAAGATCCGCATTGAGAGGCTTTTCGCTTTGGTACCCAGGGTAGTTGCCGCCTGCGGTATTCCACACTTGCGCACAAAGCCACCACCGGTCAGACGAGATTTCCGGAGGGACATCGATGCGAAATTTCATCGAGGGAAAATCGTACAGGTTTCCGGGTACAAGAGTTCTCTCAATCGGTATGAAGGTTGCCGAATTGGGTTGCGCAGGAAGGACGTCATATGCTTCGCGCTTGCCATCTAGTATTACTCGGCAAAGGCTGACTCCAATGCCAGCAACACGCGCTGGCGCACCCGCAGAATTTCCCAGCTCGTTCAGGCGAGCCTGGCTTCGTCGGATCGTGCCCTCAATACGGGCATCCGCGACCGAGTACTCTCCCTCCAGACTGAAAGCCACGCCCATATTGGAGTAGTTGTGTATGCGGAGCGTCTGTTGTTTTACTTCGGCTGGCCGATTGCTCCGGGGGTCAAGAGTCAACATTTGGATGTCACTAGGCAAAACAAGAGTTGTAACGGGGCCGCGTTGATAAAGCACCTGCGCGAATGCAAGTGTAAGGCCCGAAAGCACTAGCGTTGTTAGGAGAATCCATAGAAGGTAGTGCGGCCTCGGTGAATCCCGGTTGACTAATGCGCGGTAAATCGCGAGCCCAATGCCTACTGTACCTGTGGCCGCGGACGTCCAGATTGATCGGAACGCGTCGGAGATGTAGGAAGGCAGCGTCTCTAGGACGGGGAAATTGCCGAGACGCGTAGCTAACCAGAAGAGAAATAAGACGAGACTGGCTGAGACGAACAAAATGATCAAGGCATCAACAAGGGTTGGGGGGTGTGAAGCGAATTTCGCAGGATTATCCGAGGCGCCCCGACGCCGCGGCCTTGGTTCAAGCATGATCTCCATCCTTTGACCTCATTGGCAAAGGGGCGCCAACATTCGCTCGAAACCGTTGCGCCATTTCCCTAGCCTGGTCCGGAAATAGTCCATACAAACGATACTGCGGCTCTCTTAACATTATGGTAGCTGAATCCAACACGTTCTGGGTCGCGCAAGCTTCCGCTCGCCATCACGACTAAAGTTGACTATGGTGCGTCGGCAGCGATCGACTTGGATGGCCTCGAACGCGCCCCGGTGCAGGCTTCCAGAGCCCACCTCTTCGATGCGCAGGACGCCTACTTCCGGAAATGCAGTGAACCAAACTAACCGCGAGAACCACGAGCTAAAGACGACTCGCTCACTGATTGTCCGATTCGCCCTGCTGCATCCCCGGTCACTCGCCGCGAAGGTGTTAGCAATTGGCCTGAAATCTGCCTATCGCGAAGAACGCACGGAACTCGCACCAGAAGGCATAAACGGTTGCGAGTGGGCACCGCGTCGCTTGGGAATGGTTGCGGGAGCACGCTTCGGAATTGGAGACGCATTCGGATCGCGTATCCGCCCGGCCCTGAAAAAGGGCCTGCAGCGCGCGTTTCGCCGGTTTGGCCACAACGTGCCTACTCGCGCCGCAAATCGTTCGCCAGCGCCCCGAATTGCCGATATCGTCCGGCGAACTCGACCACGCGGTGGACGGGTGGAATCAGCGGTTGCGGTTGCGGTTGCGGTAGCGGTCGGACGATGCGTCTACCGCGGCGCCTCCGTTTCGAAGGAATGGAATTGCACGGCAACACGTCACCCACTTCGGCGAGATTTGACGGCTATATGAGGGATGGGCCATGGCTATTTGGCAGACCTGGGCGTAATTGAGATTCGCTTGTCAAACCGCGAAAACCGACGTTCCAATTGTTGACCGGCACAATGAACGACCACTGCAGGAATAGCCCAAATTGCCAAGAGAACGCCGAGAATTGAAAGTCTTTGACTGGCAGACTGCCCCTCCACGGATACAACTGCGTAGCACAATGCAGCCAAAATAAGCTCGAGCAGAAATATGAATGCAGAGTTTCCGTGCTCTCTTAGGTGCCGATAACTGTCGATAAGCGTCTGTGAAACAATAAATGAGACATATTACGGCGTGTTCGATATACTTAGCGGGTGCGAGAGCGAGCGCGCGAACTGCGACTGAAGCTTGCCGGTGTGTTGCCGCTGATGAACGAGCTGCAGCGGCGGATACTGGTGGCGGCGGAGGCACGTGCCTACGGACGCGGTGGCGTGCAGATGTTGGCGCAGATCACCGGCATGAGTCGCCAGACGATCTATCGGGGTCTGCAGGACTTGCAGGCGAAGCGGAAGAGGCCGAGCGGCCGGATCCGACGCCCTGGAGGCGGGCGCAAGAGGCTGCGTGATCAGTATCCGCGGCTGGTTGAGACCCTGGAGCGGCTGATTGAGCCGACACTGCGTGGGGATCCGCAGTCGCTGCTGCGCTGGACGTGCAAGAGTGTGAGGAATTTGGAGGCGGAGCTGGAGCGCGAGGGCTATGCGGTGAGTTACCGTACCATCGCCAACCTGCTGCATGCCCAGGAGTACACCTTGCAAGCGAACCGAAAGAGTCGCGAGGGCCAGGAGGATCATCCGGACCGGGATGCGCAGTTTCGCTACATCAATGACCAGGCGATGCAGTTTCTGAACCGGACAGTGCCGGTCATCTCGGTGGACACCAAGAAGAAGGAACTGCTGGGGAACTATAAGAATGCGGGTCGGGAGTGGCAACGCCAAGGCGAGGGACGCGAGGTGCTCTCGCACGACTTTCCCGATCCGAGTGTCCCCAAAGCGGTCCCGTATGGGGTCTACGATCTCGCTGCGAACACCGGCTGGGTCAACGTCGGGATGGATGCGGACACGGCGGAGTTTGCGGTGGAGAG
>CATPCN010000623.1 GCA_955652855.1 uncultured Chthoniobacterales bacterium
GCGGTGCGCCGATTACTTGCCACTCGACGACATCGAACTTCGGCCGCAGTTTTTTACCGAATTTTGTCGTCATGGTTTCCGAGGCAAGCATCACGACCGGGAAGACATTCATGCCGCGCATACGCCGCATGAAAACCGTCTGGTCTTTCAACTCGCTGTAGGCTTTGAGCATCCCCCAGGTCGAATTGGAAACGATGAGCTTCTTGCCGGTCTTCGGATCGACGAGATGGAAGGTGAAGTTCCTGACCCATGGCCCCTTTGGGGTGCCGTTAAAATCCTCTTCCCACTCGGACCTTGGAATCGCCTCGTTGAGTTCATTTTCATCGGGGAGCTTTTCACCGGTCCGCGGAAGGATGCGGTCGACGATTTTCTTATCGCCCCAGCGAATCAATTCTGGGAAGATATTCGCAACGATGTACGGACCGGGAGAAAGCGATGCGCCTTCTCTTCCGTGCCAATGATTCTGAGCAGCCCCATCGAACTTTGCATAATCGCTGGTGCTGGAAACATCATCATCGATGTAATTAAACCCATCGAAGGGCTCAGATACAGGTGTCAAAGCATTAGACATTTGAGTTACTCACTTGTTAGGCCCGGCCACGCGCCGGGCATGCGGGATACCGAGGCGGCGGCTTGCCGCCTCGGGGATTTGTTGTTAAAGGTGCAACTCGCCGTTCGATTGAGAGGGCCTCGTCGCCCGTTCAAGCTGCCAATATTCCGAGAGCTGTTTGCTCCGGGCCGCACGCCGGCTTGGCGTCCAGCTTTGAGACATCTTGACCCTCGCCGAGAGAGTCATCTTCTTACGCCGGGCCTGCTTGGGGCGAAGCCTGGCGGTCTTCTCTGATGCCCGGAGCCGGGCATTTTCTTCGAGCAACAGCCCGATCATTTGGTCGCGATGATCCAACAGAGGATCTCCTTTGTTTGGTCCCGGATTACGCGCCAGAACATGCGCGATCGATCAGGGGTGCACTTGCATCCCTGATCAGATTCAGGCTGATGGGGGTTTGTTGAGACCGAGACGCGCACGAAGCGACCGGTCGGTGACCAGCGTGCGGCCGCCGAACTTTATGGCCTCTAGCTCGCCAGCATGGATCATGTCGTAGATAGTTTGCCTGCAGACACCGCCGGCAAGGCGCCGGCTATTATTAACGGTGTGAGCCAACGGCTCTGGCGGGGTGTTGGGCTTCATGGCGAACTTCTCCGGGCTGCATTGTCTGCGTTAGCCGGGAGATAGGCGCCGTTGCCTGCGGCAGAAGGTACGGATAACGTCATCCGTACTGCGGCTATTTGACCGCCTTCTGAATAAGCCGCACAAGCCGTTCCTTGCCGTGCAAGGAAGGAAATTCTTTGCGAATGATTTTTGCAATGTCGGGGGCGGAACGCTTTATATCTTCCCGCTTGAGTTCGCGGGCTCGCTGACTGACTGCATCAACGTCATATTCCGGCGTTCTAATCGCCCGCCCTTTGTTGCGGCCTATTATCCACGGTTCCGGGTTAAACCACGGAAGGTTGCACGGTTTTCTTTTGGGCTTCTTGGCCATTTGCACGCACTCGCTCTGCACTCAGGGGTGACACGCGGCAGGCGATGAGTGCGCATCGCTTTTCGATCCGTCGATCTAGCCGCGTGGTTCGGGTGTTACTAAAGCTAGGCCATGGTCCCCTAAATTGTCCCCAGTTCAAACATTGGTTTCTGGCAGCCAGCGATGGCCAGCCTTGGACATTGTTATCGATCAAGTCCTTGACTAGTCAATAGAGACCAGGCCGCGATGGACAAGGATGGGCACCCCTTCAACGGATGCCCTGTCCGCAATCACCAGTGTCCAAGTTATTGATTTTGTTCAGTATTAACCTGGATGGCTAAGCTGTCCCCAGTTTTAGACCAGGCTTATTCGGTGACTGCTGTACAGCGGTGGCAGCCTAGGTTCTCAAATATGTACCAAGCTACTCACGCCCCGCCTCGCGCCGGAGCCGGCGCAGCTCTTCCCGGATTTTGGCATTACGCACCTTGGCTGCGGCCCGGATCGTGTCCTTGTTCCGAGCCCGCCACCGGGCCATTGCGGCACGATGAATCTTGCGTGCACCGGACACGTGTCCGAGTTCTTTCATTTGTCTCCCCTTTCCCTCCGTGCGATCGCCCTAGCCTCGTCACGGAGTGCCCTGTCTATCTCCGGCGGCACGTCGAGATCGATCAAGATCACTTTGACCATTGCCAGGAGCTTCTCTTCTGTGAACGTGGCAGTAAGAACCTTGGCATTGTCCTTTGCGGTTGATCTTTTGTTCAGGACTATGTCGCCGCAACTCGTTTCTTCGATAGCCTTTAGTTTGCCCTGAAGATCCGCGATCCTATCCTTGTCACTGAGCTTGCTGGCGCTAGTCTCAGTGGCAACTCCGGGCCCCTTGCTCTTGGCAGTCTGCCATTTCTTAAAGTGTTCCCAGACAGTGCCCGGGCTATTCCATTTCCGGCGCTGCGGGCCATCGAGATCGGCCCGCCACTCCTTGATCTCCTCCCGGTTGCGCCAGCAATCGAGAGCGAACTTACGCTCCACTTCATTGAGGCCGTTAACTGGGTCACCCTCCTTCGTATAGCCCTTGCCGTCGCCCCTGAGCCAATCCCCCATAGACTTGCAGTAGCCCTTTCCCTTCGGGACATCGGTGTTGTTTATCTCCATGAACCAATCACTTGCGGTTCCCAGCCCCATGATAATCGGGGCCCAGTGGAGCTCATAGACCCTCCCCGCATTCTCAAGCTCGGCTAAGCCGTCCTTGATGCAGGCGAGCTGTTCTTCATTCATTGCGCTATTGCTCTTATCCATCGACAACCTCCTATGACTTAAGTCGATGGCTATGACTTATGCCAGCATAAGTCTTGTGTCAATAGCGATACCGTGTTCTAATGAAATTATTTCTTAGTACGCCTAGGCTTAAGGTTAACACCCAGGTCGGTGAACTCAACGCCGCCCTTTTCTAGGGCCAGCCGGATCGCGGCGATCGTGCGGTCTTGCAGCGTCCGTCCGGCTTCAAACCTGGCGATAGTGCCGGGTGCTGTCTTCGCCATCTGGGCGAGATCGCGCACTCCCAGCCCCAAAGCGGCGCGGGCCATCCGGCACTGAATCGGTGTCACTAGTTCCCCTAGGCTGCTGGCCTCGCTCACGCTCATTTTGTTTATTCCTGCATTTACCGCTTTACAAGATGGTTAGAACGGTGTATCAATCTTATGCTTATATAGCGTCTTCGAAACAAAAACGCAAGGAGAAACAAGTGAAAAGACGAATCAACGGTACTGATATCGATACCGGAACCTCGGTCCTGATCGCCAGAAAATCTTATACTGGCGATGTCGCTGATCAAACAGATGTCTGGCTGACGGCGACCCTCTACCAGAACCCCTCGGACGGCCTCTTCTTCGGGGTGGCCGAGGCCGAAGGCCACGTAATTGTGGACTCATACACCGTAAAGGAAGCGAAAGATTTCCTCGAATTTGGGAGTGTCGAAGTTTTCTACGATCCGTTCGCGGACGGAAATAAGCCTGCCATGAAAGCAGTCTGACCCTTCGGCATGGGGCGGTGCTCTGCCCCATTGCGAAGCGCCATGCTTCGAATCAAAGGAGAAACAGAATGCCTGCAGGACAAAAAATTGATTTTAAGGGCGTTGTCAGAATCGCCCCGCAAAACATCGAAGCGCGGGGGACCGAAACTGCACTCCGCGATGCGCAGTTCGCCCTCGACGTCCAGCTCCACGACCTACGGACTGAATTCATCCACCGCGAGGGAAAGTTGCGGCAGGACTATCTCGACCGAGTCCAGGAAATCACTTCAGGCGAAGCGGAATGAGCAAGTTTCACATCGGGCAGCACGTAGAAGTTCTACGAGGAAGCGACAGAATAGTTAGCAGCCAGGCACGGGGCTCCGCCAGGCATGCCCGTTGCGAGCGCCCTGCCCGGCCTGACCACATCGAACCAAAGGGGAAGTTCAACATGACTAAATCGACTCATAGCACGGGGCATGGCCATGGCAGCCGAAGGCCCGGTATACCGAAGCCGGCATGCCCGATCGTCCTCGGGGCGAACCTCCGGGCCGATCTTAGGAGACAGCAAATCAGGCTTGAGCTGATGAAAGACGTCGCGCTCTCGGCCTGGAGAAAGCGGGAACTTGAACGTCAAATCTCAGCAATCAACGATCTTCTAGGAGGGCCTGGCCGTGATTGGACAGCGTAGATTTTTGACGTTCGGAGTCGTTTTAAGCACCGTCGCAGCCACAGCCGCCCTGACCGGGATCCAAGTCCTGATTGGATTTGTCTTAGGTATAATGGCTGTGCTCATCGCTGCCGTGCTCGTTGTAAGCGCGGATTTGAATAGAGGAGGAGAGCAATGAACAGATTTTTATTGGCAATCATCGCCCTCGGGCTTTGGGCCAACGCAGTAACAACGATCATCAAACCTGCGCATGCGGAACTGGACTCCGCAGACTTGCGCAGCATCGAGAAGACTCTGGACACGATTCACGACGATACCTCCGGTATCCGGCGCGATCTGTCAGGTCCTCTCATCGTCCGTTGCGAGAATTGCAGCCAGTGAGAAGGAAAAACTGAAATGAGACAGCTTATTTTCATGGCCGTACTGTTCTCCATGGTCACACAGGCCAGCGCGGCGTCAAGGAAGCATATCCTTCCGGCTGAAACACGCGCAAAAATGCGTTATCCAGACGCGGCGGAGCAATACCTTACGGAATGTTGCTCTCATGGCGCCGCCAGGGGAGCACAACACGGGAGTGGCGGGGGAGCTGGAAAGGTGCGCTTGCAAGGATCGCGGCCGCACATGCTCAACCCGCAACCGTTGCCGCCTGGCTGACAAAATGCGAGGCGCACGACTTCCCTTGATCAGGGTCGTGCGCCGGTTACTGACACCTCCGCACCCGGCGTGCTATGATTGGGGGCCATGGCTGCTTCGCCTCCGGCCCCTTTTTCATGGGAACTTAGCTATGGGTTCAGCTCCGTCTCCTCCTCCGACCTACATCCCGCCTCCCGCGACTCCGCCGGATCCCTTTGCTACAGCACAGGCGCAGCAGGGCTACAATATCAACTCGGCCATCGCCCAGAACCAGCTAAACAACACCAATCAGGTTACTCCATATGGGACGATCAATTACGCCCAGACGGGCGGCAGCATGGTCGGCGCGGAGCCAGCTCAAGCCGCAACGGGGGCTACTGGCGGCTATTGGAACGGCTTTGCATGGCAGCCAACAGGTGCCACTCCAGGCTGTGCCACCTGGGTGTTCCCGCGCAACGCAGTCAAAGCGTTCAAGGGCGAATTGTACTGGGCCTGGATGTCGGAAGAGGCCTGTCCTTGACCAGCCAGCATGGCTTGGTCATAAGCATTGGCCTTATTGA
>CATPCN010000624.1 GCA_955652855.1 uncultured Chthoniobacterales bacterium
CCAGCGCGTCGAGAATTTCTTCGCTCATCCCGTCGCAAAAATATTCTTGATCGTGTGCCTGGCTGAGATCGACAAACGGCAGGACGGCAATCGATTTCTCCGGCAACTCAGCTGGCTCGGTTTGTTTGCGCGAAGCGGTGTAGCGCCCGAGAAAGAATAAGCCGACAGAGAGCGCCGCCCCGATGAGCATAATGTAAACCCACGCGCCGCCGCGCGAGTGCTCTCCCGCAGCATCTGCAGCTTCTGTGCGCTTGATTCCCTGCGGTGTACTTTCAAACGCCCACGCGATTACCAACGCAATCGGAAATCCGAGGATGAGGAGCAAGACAACGAGCCGTATTGCCCAATTCGGAATGTCGAAAAACGGAAAAATCTGACTGGCTATCTGCATTAGCAGCCATGCGACGACTGCGTAGGCGATCGCGACCTTGTAGACATTGCGCCGCTTCAGTTCGGCGAAAATACTCTTTGGATTCACGGTGCGTTTATGTGCGAGTCGCCGGGCAAAGATCCAATCTACTTGGCCGCGTTCAACATGAAAAGCGCGCTGCGTTTCAAACCGCCGCCGTTTCGTTTACCACTTAACATTTGCGGTGCGAATTTGTGCTCGTCACCAGCATTTCACTGTGATCTTTTTGGCGTAATCAGGTTTCCCGCCGTGACGCGTAGCCCCACCGAAATGATTGACGCTGCGATCGAGCCAAACGTGGCGCAGAAAAACAGATTGCTGCGGATTCTCGGGCTCGGCTTCGGTCTGGCTGTAGTCATCGGCGGTGTGATCGGCGTCAGCATTTTTCGGCTGCCCGGGCCGATCGCCGGGTTGCTCGGTAAAACCTGGCTCATCCTTTTAGTCTGGGCGCTCGGCGGAATCTTCACTCTCTTGAATGCGAACTATACGTCGGAGCTCGCGACGATGATACCGAAGGCAGGTGGTCCCTACGTTTATGCGCGTAGTGCTTATGGTGAGTTCGCCGGCTTCGTCGTCGGTTGGAGCGATTGGCTCGGTAACGTTGCCACGCTTTCCTTTCTCTCGATTGGCTTCGCCGAATATCTCATCGCGCTGTTCGGATTCGCTTTTGCAGGAGTCGCGACCATTGCGGTGGTATTCCTCCTTTCACTCACTTTTCTGAACTCGTTCGGTTTGCGCACGGGCAGCCGAGCACAACAGCTAACCAGTTTTTTGAAGGCCGTGGCGTTGCTCGCCTTTGTCATCGCCTGCTTTGTTCTGGGCGGACACCCTACCGCGGCGAACATGGGAGAGTCCGCGATCACTGCCAGCGCGGGCAGTCCGTTCGCTTTGTTTGTCGCTCTTGTGCTCTCTTTTCAGCTCGTTATCAACGCTTATGGGGGCTGGAACTCGGTGATTTATTTTGCCGAGGAAGACGAAAACCCCAGCCGGAATATTCCACGCTCACTGCATGGCGGCATCCTGCTGGTGATGACCGTGTATCTGCTCGTTAATCTGGCACTCATTTACGTGTTGCCGGTCTCTCAAATGGCGACGTCCAAGCTCGCCGCCGCCGATGCAATGCGAGTGGTCTTCGGAGCGCGCGGCGGCCAAATCGTGACCGGATTGGCCTTGCTTTCGATCCTGGGCATCGTCAACGCCGAATTGATGTATATCCCACGCATTCTTTACGCGCTCGGACGCGACGGTTTGTTTTTTACCAAGGCGATGGTGGTTAATGAGGGCGGCACGCCCGTTGTCGCTTTGGCTGTAACCACGCTGGTCGCCGCCATTCTGGTTATGATGGGGACCTTTGAGACGTTAATGGCGGTCTACGCCTTTTTCGCGGTGGCGAACTATATCGTGCTGATCGGCGCGCTCTTTGCTCTCCGGAAGCGTTCGCCCGATTTGCCGCGTCCGTTCCGCACCTGGGGCTATCCCTTTGCCCCGCTCTGTGTATTGCTCATCAGCATCGCTCTCTTTTGCGGATTCATCATCAGTGATACCAGAAACAGCGTCTATGCTCTAATAATGCTGACGGCAAGTTATCCGCTCTACCGCCTGGTAAAGATGAAATCGTTTAATGAACGCGATCGCTAAAGCCACCGTGGCGTTCAGGGAAGGGAAAGACTCGATCGAGCCGTAGGCGCCCACTTCGGCCACGCCCACTAATTCATTTTGCCAGAGTGCTTGGTAAATCTCCTCAGCCGGCGCCCCCGCTTTTGTCCACTCATTCATGTCCTTATGCGGCGCGGGAACGACAGCTTTTGCCAATCCTGTGCTCGTGTGTGCAGAGAGATCGCTTAACCACTTCTGACCAGCGGCGTCATTCTGCGGCCAAGCCAACACTGAAGCTCCCGCTGGAATTAACCCTTTAACAAGTGCGGCGTTGCTCGCTCCGCGCGTCACGACGAGTGCGTGGCTGTCGTTTAGGTAGAGATCAGTCCGATCGGCCAGCGCGAACGCGTCCCATGGCGATTCGAAAACGTGGATTTGTTCTGCGGTAGAGAGGTCGCCAATGATGAGCGGAGCTGTTTTGACGCCCTGCGGATGATAGCGCCACGAGCCGTCTTCTAGGCAATAATGCGCGCCGACAACCGTGCCTGCCTGATCGTGCACAGAAAACGCGACGCAGCGGTTAAACAAGCCGACAAGATGCTTCTCGCGTAACCACGAACAGAATGCGCGCGAATACCAGCGCTCATTCCCAAGCTGTTCAAGATGTTTATGCGTTAGCGAATCAACGCAATCTAGCCAATCGAACGGCTCGGTCTCTCCGTTGTTTGATTTTCGCCAGAAGATCCGCGTCGCCGGCGCGCAGCCAGCCATTTCGAGAAAGAGCTTGATTGCGTCGCATCGGGAAATGCCTTTGTGCTTTTCAAGAAAGTTGATTTCATCGCCAGTGGCACCGCATGCGTGGCACTTGTAAAACCACGAGCCATCGATCTGGAATACCGAAAAGCTGGGATTCCTGTCATCATGGAAAGGGCACTGCGCGTTTTTCTTTGCGTGCTCGCCTAGTCCTAGCCGCTGCATAAGCAAGGGAAGCGGGAGCCTCACTTTTGCTTGTTGAATCGGAGCGGCGCTCATTTGCAAAGTTCCTTCGCGTGGTGCAGTGGGCTCATCGCTGGCCCTCCGCGAGAAATCTGTCCAACTCCGCGAGCGGAATAAGAACATGACGGAGTGCCCTGTTAGGTTTAATGAGTCCGCGCTTAATTAAG
>CATPCN010000625.1 GCA_955652855.1 uncultured Chthoniobacterales bacterium
CACCATCACCGTAGACACTGGACCCAATGCTCCGGCCATCGATCCCACGCGAAATATTGCAGCCGTAGCGGAAGGCGCTTCGGACAGAGTGGTGATTATCGACCTGCCGTCAAAACAAATCCTGAATCGGATCACGGGCACGGCATTTCCCACCGGAGCGATATACGACCCGGATTCGGACGCCTTCTTGGTCGCCTCCAGCACCACGAACAACATTTATTCCATCCACGTCGATCCTTCAAAGGGCGTGTACGGAGCGCCGGTCGGATATAGCGTAGGTTTCAACCCGACGTCGTTGGATTACAACTATCGAACGAGCACGCTGGTCACCGGAAACGCTCTAAGCCAGAGCCTATCGGTCCTGGATTTCCTCTCCGGTAAAGTCAAGGCGGTAATTCCGATATCAGTGTCACAACAGTTTGCGGTCGCCATTGATCCCGCAAGCAATCGCGCCGTGGTCGTGGACCAGAACAATAACCGAGTGCTGATTGTTCCATTGCCGCGTTAGCATTTAGGAGAACTTACGCATGCGCCGCGCTTTTCCTTTATTATTGCTCTCGGCTGGGGCTTTTTGCCTAGTCGGATGCGGGAGCAGTTGCAGCACAACGTCCGGGTCCACGACCAGTTGTTCGACGACATCGGCTACGGTCACGATCACACTCCCCCCTAGCACCACCACCACGGTTGCTCTGGGAAAAACTCTTCAATTCACGGCGGACGTTTCCGGTTATTCAAACACCAAGCTGACCTGGCAAGTTGACGGCCACGACGGCGGTAATTCCACGGTGGGGACGGTTAGCAGCAGCGGCCTTTACACTACGCCGAGTACCGTGCCTAACCCTTCGCAGGTGACGGTTACAGCGGTGTCCCAAGCGAACACCAACGACGTCGCTAACGTTGGGATTATTATCGTGTCCGGCGCGACCATCAGTGTTTCGCCGACAGCCACGGATTTGCTGCCCGGGAAAACGCAACAATTTACCGCCACCGTAGCGGGAAGTTCCAACACCAATGTCACCTGGGCGGGCGCCGGAATAACCGGGGGCAATTCCACGGTGGGCACGATCTCGACTTCAGGTCTTTACACTGCACCCAGCAATCTGAGCGGTGCTCCTCAATCCGAAAGCATTACCGCGACGACAGTTGTGGACGCTACGAAAACGGCTAGTTCCAGTGTGACGCTCCACAAAAACCTCAGTGTCACACTGTCTCCAAATTCCACCTCGGTTCAAACCTTCGCGCAACAGCTATTCACCGCTAGTGTGTCGGGAGACGCCAATGCCACATTTAGTTGGCAAGTGAACGGGGTGGCAGGAGGCAACACTTCACTCGGTACTGTCTCTGGGGGACTCTACACCGCACCGAACCATGTGCCCACCGCGAGTTTGAACTCCGGCACGAACTTGGCGAAGGGTGGACGGAAGACCGTGCCAGTGACTTTGACAGCCATTTATCAGGGCGATTCGTATTTTTCCGCCTCAAGCACCGTTACTGTCACCTCCGCCAACCAAAAAATGCAAAATCTGCCCACACCCCTCGGCGTTTCGGGCGGGAATGCCAGCGATTCCGTGGCAGGTTCGTGCTGCAGTGGGGGGACGTTGGGATCCCTGGTGTCACGCGGCGGGAACCTCTACATCCTTTCTAACAGCCACGTTTTGGCCCGCACGGATATGGCTTCTCTAGGAGATTCCATCATTCAACCGGGGCTGTTCGATGCGAGTTGCTCGACATCCGGTACCAATTCGGTGGCTACACTATCACAATTCGTTAACCTGGAATCCTCTTCCGCCAGCTCTCCTATAGACGCAGCTCTAGCAATGGTTTCCGCGGGCAGGGTCGATACCTCCGGCAAGATTCTGCAGCTGGGTGGCACCATCAACAGTTCCGGTGAACCTGCAGACGGCGCGCCGCATGCCGGTTCCGGCGTTGCGCCCACTCTTTATGAGTCCGACGGCGTGACGGCGTTGAAAGTAGCGAAGAGCGGACGCGCGACAGGTCTCACCTGCTCGTCCATCAGCGCCATAAACGTCACTGCGAGCGTTACCTACGATAAAACATGCAGCGGCGGTGCTCAGTTTCAGAAGACCTATACGGATCTTGTCGTGGTCAGCGGTGCGGACTTCAGCGCACAAGGAGATTCCGGCGCGTTGATTGTCACCCAAGGCGCTGCGGATCCCATTGCTCTGCTCTTTGCCAGTTCTGATACGGTTTCTTTGGGAAGCCCTGTGGCCGACGTTCTGAGCGCCTTAGCGGATCCGAGTACCAGCGAGAAGCCTATTTTCGTGGGTTCTGCTAGTACACATAAGGTCGCGGCATGCAGCTTAACGGGGGCCCAAGGGGCTTCTTCCACGACGCAATTGCAGCGATCTGTCTCGTCAGAACGGATGAGCGCCGCCAGCAAAATTCTAGACGCACACGCCCAAGCCCTACTGACCTACCAGGGGGCAAGCGCTGTTGGACCTGGCGCGAGTGTTGACGCGCCCGGTGAAGCCGCTATCGTTGTATTCCTAAGCCGAGGTGCATCGTCAAAGGCGTTACCCGCGGAATTGGACGGCGTTAGGATCCGCGTAGTTGAAGAATCTTCCGAGCGCGCCAACGCTGGCGTTCTCTCCGCCGAGGACACGGAAAAGGTTGTCGCGCACACCCGCGGATCGCAAAGTAGCAGATCAGTCTCCGCCCAGGAAATCGCTCGAGCTAAGGCCGTTCACGCGAGTCACGTGGCGCAATTAATGGGTCTCACAGGTGTGCAGGGCGTGGGAATTACTCCCAGTGTGGACAATCCCGGCGAGGCGGCGGTGTCGGTGTATGTGGTCCGAGGCGCGCAACACGACCCCATTCCCGCGGTCATAGATGGCGTGCGAACCGCTGTAGTTGAATCATCGATGTTCCGATCCGAGTTGAGTAGTACGTCAGGGCAAAAGGCGTGTTCATCTTCGGGGCAATCAAGCTCCCGGCCTAAACGATAAGCCCGTTTAAGGATTTAACTTCGTCGCCACACTTAACCGGCGATCCCAGCCATGAAACCCGCCTCCACCTGCAATCCTGACCCAATTGGGGCCATTGCTGTCTTATCTAAAGCTTGTGCATTTTTACTATTCCTTACTGCGCGGCGGCAGGCCTGGCCC
>CATPCN010000626.1 GCA_955652855.1 uncultured Chthoniobacterales bacterium
ACCCGGCCTCACACTTCGCGCTACTTCAGCAGCCGGTGGCCTGGACGTTCAACAGTCGGATTCCAAACTAATGTCTTCACCAAAGAGCTTGCAGGCCCCCTTCAGCTATGGTTCTTGGGTCGTCGCGAACTTGGATGTTGCGTAAACCTCTCGATAGGTTTCGAAAGAGGATTATGCCGAGAACTAGAAAGATGTTTCTAATTCCGGTGGTCAAAGTACGGACGACATCAAAACTGGGGGCAAGATATGGAAAACCCCAAACAGGCGCATTGCCGTCGGGGTCTTCCACTCCCAGCATAAGAATTGCTCCGGTGGTCCTGAACATGTTGGTTACATCGCTTGCTGCTCTCTTGCAATCTTGTCCTTCACGAGCGTGACGGAGCATATGGCGTAGGTACCGTGGCGAGATGCTATCTCTTCATGGCCGGAGGGTCCATGTCGTACGGGAAGTTCGACCGCCGAGCAAGCGTGTTTACCTCTCTTCCAACTTAGCAAGGATACTTAAAAACCGCCGACCAGTGACAATCTCAGTCCCCTTGCGAGTTTGTGGAAAGTGCTTAGCGTTGCCGGTCACGAGGTAATCTGCCTTAGCTGCCTCCGCGCATTCAAGAAAGCGATTATCGGGTTCATCGGGAGACTCGGCGACTGTGCCCGTAGGGGTGACGAGAACACCCTCCTCCGCGGCCAGTTTGAGGAGATACTCGACACGCAGCGGCTCAAGCTGGAGCTTCGGCCTACGGAGCACGCTTCCATATTCGGCGAGGACCGCTTCTGAGAGGCAAAGAACACACCGACCGGTTGCAACGGAATCCAGAACGGCAGCAGGGATTCCCCGATCAGTAATGGCGGCGGAGACGAAGATATTTGTGTCCACGACAATCCGTGGAATCATCGAACGGGTTGTTTTCTTTTTTCCCTGGCCGGTTGACGGCGCACAGCCGCGATTTCATTGTTGATGTCACGTTGCGTGAGCTTGACGCCTTTCCGCTTCGCGTCCTCGCGCACCCATCCCAGGGCCTCAGCAAACGTAGCGGGCAACGGGCCGCCTTCTTGGTAGCGCCGGAAGGTTTCCCTGACGAGCTCAGAGAGCGTCCGGTTTTCTCGCCTGGCGACTCGTTCCATTTCCTTGAGCTGCTTCGGTGGCAAGGAAACAGAGATGGTTTTACTTGTTCTCATGGTTCGTGCTTAATACTACTTATTCCTGCTGACCTTTCTTGCAGTTTAGCAAGCGGAGGGAGCTTGTCAATATAGCATGTACTAGAAGGGTACGTTGGAGTTTTGTGCAGACGGTAACTCAGCCTCCGGCTCTGGGTGTTCGGAAAATGGTTCGATTGCCGATTCGGATATTGCCGGTTGCGTTCCCGCTTCGGGCAATCCCGTGGGTGCTGGCTCCGCGATCGTAGCCCCGACACTCGGAGCCTCGAAAGCTGGTTCCGAAGATAAGACAGTCCCCTGTTCTCGGCTGGCTTTGAATTCTTCGATAGTCAGGAGGGGCGCGCGCTTTCCAAGCTTGCGCTTGGTCTCCTGTTGCGCAAACAGCTCAATGGTCTCCAAAGAAAAGGTTTTGTACTTCTCACGCGTCTCGTCCCGCTTCGCTTCAAGAACAGTCGAGAACTCCGGCGGGTCAAGCCCGGCGATATAGCGGTCGATCTCACTGGTACGATACCACTCGTACTCCGTTTCGAGTTCCTGTTGCGCGCGTCGTTGTTCATCGCGGCGCCGTTCTTCGTCTTCACGGGATTTGCGCCTAGCATTCGTCTCGAAGCCTTCCGGAATCGGAGTATTCTCCTCGACAAGATGAATGTAGAAACCAGCCGGGTTCGTGTACTTTCCGGGATCTTTGGAAATATGCCGATCACCTAATTCAAGTTGGGCTAAGGCGTCCTGCCCTGGCTTCAAATGTGAGAGAATTTCTCGCGCCTTCTTCTCGGTGACGCCGCGGCGCGTGAATTCGCCTACGAGTTGGGGATCAAGTGTTGCTTCTGGCACTCGTTCACCCTTTACGTTGTGTTGCCGCCGTCCTGCTCGTGGGCGGTTCAGTTGATGCTCCCCTACTTCGGCTGCAACGTCGAGTCTTCTCGGAGTCTTGCGTACGCGATGCACGGCTGCGAATTCCGCCTGCGCTCTTGGGCCCGGCGTAAGATACATGATCCAGTCGGGTTGGTTTTGCGTGTCGATGGTCGGAGTGTATCTTACTCCGGTGATGTAGCCGGAGGTTTTGTGAGGGCGAAGCACTTTGCCCATTTGGTCCTGCACTGGCTGTCGTTTGAAATGGCGAACTTGTGCTGAGAACGTGCAGTAGTCCGAGTAGGAAATTTTGGCGGAGGCGTAGTCATTTTTGAGAGCGGAAAACATTTTGTAGCTGATGATTTCGTAGAAGCGTTGCGCTGCTGGTGTCAGCCCCTTCATGTACGCACGGTCGAGTGGGCGCACAGGTGCATTGTTAAGCACCTCGCGGTAGGGCTCATTGAGGATTATATAAACCGCGTCTGCTCTCCTCCCGTCTGGAAGTTGCTCGCCGGTGAAGACGGCGCTGTATCGAGTGAAGTCAGCTTCAAGTGTTTTCTTGGTGCCATCGTTTCCTCGGTACTCAAACTTTGCTGTTATGAAGGCGCTCGCGTTTTGGCGAAGGGCCCGGCGAACTTTGTTTGTGTCCCCGCCGAGATCAAGCTGATCGGCAACATCACGGAGGCTCCCTAAACAGATCATCGGGGGAAGTGGTCTCCCCTGCTGGTCGATGTGCTGGTTAATGACGATGGTGTCCAATTTATAGGCGAGCTGCCGTGCTTGGCCGTATCGGTCGCTGTAGGAAACTTCCCATTTCAACTCAACCTTGCCGTCCGGGGTGGTCTTTAGGATTTGAATGTTCACCTTCCCCTTCTTGGCAAGGTTGTGGACGGGAAGCCTGGAGAGTACGGTCTCGGTCCGGATGATGTCGAGGGCCGCCGCGTCGGGTTGGGTTAGTTGAGCCGGTGAACGGTTCTCTGCTATTTCGTAGTTCTTAACCTCCATTTCTTTTTTGAAATTATTTTCAGCAGCAACACGGATGTGGGCTGCTGTTGATGTTGTTTATAAGTCTATACAGAGTTAAAGAGTTAGGCAATTAACAACCCTTGATTTATAAGGCCAATAGTACATTTTCGTAGCGTCAAAGCGTGCAGAGTGTAGAGTCATGGCGTGCGGTTCGTAGCGTCAAAGCGTGCAGAGTGTAGAGTCATGGCGTGCAGTTCGTAGCGTCAAAGCGTGCAGAGTGTAGAGTCATGGCGTGCGAGGCAGAGTGAATATGCGGCGGGATTCGTACGGGGACCACAAGATTGATTACCGCATCCATTTGACAGAGGCGGGGAGTCGGCATACGGTGTACCCAGTAACGCAGAAAAGAGAGGAAACCGATATGGACTGGGTAAGCTTCGATGAAATCAAAAAGACAGTTTCGCTGCAAATGGTGATCGAGCGGTATGGTATCCCGTTGCGCCGGGTGGGGTCAGACGCCCTCCGTGGGAAGTGCCCACTACCAACCCACAACTCCAAGACGAGCACCGAGAGTTTCACGGCCACACTCTCAAAGGGTATAGGGGGTGCCTGGGCGTGCCAGTCGCAGTCATGCATCAAGACCCGTGGTCGAGTGGGCGGCAACGTTCTCGATTTCGTCGCCGCGATGGAGAAATGTTCGGTGCGCGAAGCGGCGATCAGACTGCAAAGCTGGTTTCTCGTGCCGACGTCCGCGATAGCGTCGGCACGTCACGAACCTGTACGAAAAACTTCCGACGATCACGAACCGGGAGCGGAACTGATTTCAAAAGAAAAGGAAGTGGAGGAGCGCGAGGAAAACAAACCGCTCGCCTTCGTCTTGAAATCAGTTGACGGCAACCACGCGTATCTCGGGGCACGCGGGCTCGCAGAGGAGACGATTCGTACTTTCGGCGTCGGCTGCTTTTCAGGAAAGGGAAGTATGCAGGGGCGGTGCGTTATCCCGATCCACAACAGAAGGGGAGAACTCGTCGCCTATGCGGGCCGTTCGATCGATGGGAGCGAGCCGAAGTACAAATTTCCGGGGGGCTTCCATAAGTCGCTCGAACTTTTTAACCTGCATCGGGTGAAAGGGGAGTTGTCCGTCGTTCTTGTGGAGGGATTCTGCGATTGCATGAAAGTGACGCAAGCCGGATTTCCGTGTGTTGCGCTCATGGGTTCCACGATGAGCAAAGCGCAAGAGGATCTCCTTGCAGAGCATTTCGGCCACGTGGTCCTAATGCTGGATGGCGACGAAGCCGGGAGGGAAGCAGCAGAAGGAATCACTGATCGGCTTCAACGGCGTGTGTACCAGGTGCATGTAGCGGTCCTTCCGGACAACGTACAACCCGATCAGCTTGAAAACGACGAGTTGCATCGCCTGCTCGATTGGATTCGAGCGGTTTAGTGATCCGGTATTCGAATGTTTCAGCGCTTGAGGATTGTATCCCAGGCGCTTTTTTTGGTTCTTCCTTTCTCTAATTTCTCAAGGTGTTAAGGTTGAGAGTGGAGGAAGGTGCGTTGGATATGCCTCTCAAAGGACGGCGGCTGAGTGCAAACTGAACGGGGCCAGAGTCCAAAAATCGAAATTCCGCCTTATCCTTGCACAAAGGTTGCGGTAGATAAGCGGGTGCAGGAATGGAAGCCCGACCCTGCATCGGCTTAACAGCCCGTGTCAGAACCCCAATTTTCTACCGTGACTGGGTTTTACCGAAGTTGATCGGAGTTTCGCGAACGGGTAAGGGCTTCCCAGCAAAATCTTGGGTAGACTCGTAGTCGGCG
>CATPCN010000627.1 GCA_955652855.1 uncultured Chthoniobacterales bacterium
AGAAATTCCTTCGGGTTCTCGTAGGGGAGCAGTTGCGGGGTGGCGAGCACACGCTTGAGGATATCCAGCGGATAGCTCTTGGGTCGAAAAGATTTATTGTCGCCCATGGTTGGGCTCCTCTGTGTCGGCACGGAATTGTGCTGACATCGAGGAGCATCAGCGGAATTGATTCCGCCAGCGTCGCGCTGTGGGAACAATCGGGTAGATCCCGCCTAGTTCGGGAAATCCTCGGTGATGCGTCGGACGATTGTCTCGGTGGTCACCGGCGCGAGCAGTTTATCGCGGAGATGTGCCCGCAGCGGTTTCAACACGAGCTCGAAAAAATCGTAGACCGGACCGCTTTCAACCTCGACTAACTTGCCTCGGCGCATGACCGGCTCGCGGCGTCGACTAATCGGTTGTCCGCTCCGGCGAAAAATTGCGCCCAATCGTACTGCAAGAATTTGATCGGCCTGATTGTAGGGGCGGCCAGCCTTCCGCGTCTCCTGAAGTCTCGCGCTGGCGGCGTCAGCGGCCTTCGCAATGTTCGACTCTGTCGGTTCTTCGACCTCTCCAGGAAACCTCGCAACCTGATCCCCCCATACGTCTCGCCAATGTGTTCCAGGGGACTCTTCCCCGCGCTGATAGTCGGCGGCGATTGCCCATTCGACGGGTTGCGGTAGCTTGCGTGGGAAGAACAGGCTGGGGTTTTTCGAAACTCTTTTAAGGGTCTCTATAAGCACACCAATTTGCATTTCTGCGGACGCCGCAGCCGCGACCGTGAGCGCGCTGGCTATTTGACGCAGTTCCTCTTCTTCGTCTTTGGTTGGGATCGCATCTGAATTTTCTTCCGGGGGCGGCAGGTCGTGTTCGGCGTAAAACCCAAGCGCCGTCAGGATGGGGCCCCGGTCCCTGCACAGATCGACATACATCTGATCATACGTGGTCCCCCATGGAGATTCGGGTTCGGTCAACTGCGCCTTGGGAAGGGTTGGCATCAATGGGCTCCATCAGAATTGTCGGTCTAGACGCCGCCTGGGCGCCAGGGAGCCCGGTATGCTTCAGTGCTTGGAATACTGTGAAGTGGCTTCAAAAGGCTACGGTTTCATCAAGCATGAGAACAGCGGCAGGGACGTCTCTGTCCACTTGAAGGATCGTCGAGCGCAACCGGTATTGCGCCTGCTGGGCCCTCCGCGCCGGCGCTCGCGACGAAAGGCGATCCCGTCATATCGCTTGGACGTAGTCATGCGTGGCTCACATCGGCGCTTTGTTAGCTGTTTAAGCATGATGATGCGGAAAACCAGTGCCAGTTTTCCGCATCATCAGGATAGCTGCGCTGAGGTCGTCTATACGACCTTGCCGACAGTTGTCGAGCCGCACTCTCCGCCTGTAACGACCGCCCGATGCAATTTTGTCAGACCGGTGTTGGCGACTTCAGTACTTCGCCACCACCACGCCCGGACCGAATTTATACGCGATTCCGGCGAGGGCCGTGTAAGTCTGCACATGAACGTTCGTCACCACCTCGTCGACGGTTCCTACGAAGAACCTATTGTTGAGGCGGCCGAAATCGGCGTAGCGGACTTCAACCTTACCCAACCAATTGCCAGTCAGGACGCCTTCGAGACCAGCGCCGGCGGTCCATCCTGTCCGGACCGTCGAGAACGATTGATTCCTCGCGACAACGCACCAGGAATTGCTGCTTCCATCGCAAGTTGCGGAAACTGAAATTTGTTGGAAAGCAGCGCCGGCGGTACCGTAGAAAAGGATTGTCGGAGCTACAAGCATACCGATCTTGCCTCTAACGGTACCGTCCCATCCCAGCTTCACAGTCGCCGAATCTACCCCCTCCGCCTCAATCCCTCGGAACTCAAAAGCGTTCACTCCATTTCCGAAGGTCCCGGGAATGCCACCTCTTGTCATACGGCTGCTGCTGCCAGCGCCAATGTCACCCTCAAAACCAGTCACCCAATTACCGGCAAAGTGCCAATTGTATCCAGCATAGAGCCGTCCCTGCAGCGCAGAACTGAAGAATGAAACAGGAGTTGTTGTCGGGTCTGGGGGCGAGAACCCTCCTGCTCCGTTACTTATCACAGTTGTATTCCATGATGAAGTCGACCACTGGTCGGCGACCGCGACACCGGCATACACGCCCGTCCAATTGAACGGAGCGACCGGAGCCGCCTTGACCGGCATTGCGGACGCGACCGCAACCTCATCGTGGCCGAAGTGATAGTTAACGCCGATCTTCACCTGGTTGAAATCTTGCTTGAAGCTGACCAGCGTCGTGTCCGGCAAGAGCACGTTCTTCGAACCGAAGTTCATGTAGTCGTACTCGGCCTTGGCCGACCAGCTAGGTGACAACGCCAACTCGAAGCCTGCGCCAACCGTCCAGCCAAACTGATTAGCGGTTGCGGTCAGGTGCTGCACACCGGGGTTGAAGCCGGTATTCGCCGGGGTGCAGTTGAATTGAAAGTTGGGATCGCCGTTGCAGGACACATCCAGCGTGTTGTCGGTCCATGCGCCGCCGGCCTTGCCGTAGACAAGCACGCGGTCCCAGGC